>CACYDN010000285.1 GCA_902773185.1 uncultured Lachnospiraceae bacterium
ACCGTCATTTTATCACAAAACATATATTTATACAAGAAATGTACGTGGCGTAAGGCAAATGTCTCAGAAGCTATGACCGCCGCCACCGCCGCCTCCGCCGCCTCCGCCACCGCTGCGGCCTCCACCACCACCGGAGGACTGGCGCGGACTGTAAACGCGGGTCTGGTTCAGAAAAATCGTATTGGCATCATGAAGTTTCTGATTCACAATGGCACCGGACAAAAGCTCCGTATCACTGGCCCTCTTCTTAATGGAAACCTTGAGCACGATGAGTGCACTGATGATTGCAGCCAGGAGAAGTGCCAGAAGCGCATTTCCCGTATGCTTCATCGGCATAGGAATTCCAAAGCCGCGGAGTACATCGTACATCTGCGAAAAAGCCTCACTGGCACATTTATAATACTTCTTATCGGTCGCATACTGATACACATTGTCCGTGATCGTATTGGCATAAGCCGTAGACATCGTTTTATATACCGGATCGGTACTGTAGATATATACCTCACGGGTATACATATCGATCACAAAGACTGTGGACGCCTTCTCTTTCCCGGCAAGACCGTAGCAGCAATCTTTGGCGTAAGTCTTTGTCTGGGCGGAATTTGTACTCGTCGTAAAGAAACCGACATTGGCATACTTTGTGATGCCCTCCATTTCCGAAAGAAGCTGCGTTTTCTCGGAATCGGTCAGAAGACCCGCATCATCCCGGATTGTGGCATAATAGCCTGTTTCCTGATTATCATACCGTAAATCATCCGCCCGAACGCCAATGACCGGAAGAAGGATGCAAACGGCAAGTATCAGAGTGAGGAAAATCCGTCTCATCCTACGTCCGGAGGACAGCCCTGCATGTTTAGAATGCTTTTGAATAAATGATAAAGGATTATGCACGGTTGTCACCTCCTTTGTAGCTGACGAACTGCGGAAGCTCCCGGGTGGCAGAAATATTGTGATACTGCATTACATTGATCATCATCAGAAGGATGGCGGAAATGCATGCAACCGAAGCGATGTAATAGTACATATCCTTCGCCGGCGAAATTGCCCAGATGGCAATCATGACAAAAAAAGCAAAGAGACCAAGGAAGATTCCCCAGTAACTGCCGCTCGCGCGCATCTTCTTAGACTGCTTCATGGTGCCAAGGAGCAGAATAATACCAATGAGGCAGAATACAGGCGTCAGGAATGACCGGGAAAGACTGTAGATTGACGTCCCAAAGGCCATCAAAAACGGAACGATAATAAATATCAGAAGGATAAATGAAAGCGCACCGCTTCCGCTCCCGCCGGATTTCACGTGCCGCACCTTTGCCTTCTCCTCTTTTTCCTCCTTCGAATGATCAAATACCGGAAATACATCCTTTTCTCTCTTTCGGATCATGGAAAGCTCCATACGGAAAATCGCAGCTGCAACAAGAGCAAGTAGCGCTGAAATCGACATTACGACCTTCGGCACAATGGTAAGGAACATCTCGAGCAGGAAAAAGATCGGCACTGCCAGAATAAGCGTTGATAAAATGTATTTTCCGATGGAAATCGGGATATCCGAAACCACCTTACCGGTCTGGCCGTTCACCGTCGCATATGCCACTCTGTCCTTCTTCCTGTAGGAAAGGAACCATACCGGGAAAAGGGTCATGGTCGCATTCCGAACAACAGCGTGGTATTTGGAAGGCTTCCGGCTGTCGGCATCCTTAAAGGAAGCACCTGTCGGTCCCTGCTGTTTGACGAAGGCATAGCTTCCGGCCGCCGCGGTATCCATGACCTGGTCCACATAGGACTCACTGTCCACATCCTCCGTATCCGCATAGTATCCGCAAAGAAAAGACGGAGTAAAATCTACCATCTGCTTGACATCATAGGGTGCGAGTGCCTCACTGATGGTATCCGCAAAGGTGGAGGAAGCATCGTGGGAAAGCCCGTTATACTCGGCATCGATATTACCGGTAAACGCATAATGGTCGGTAATAATATAATCCCCTCTCCTGTGGGAGCGGTCAAAATGAAACCGGACAGGACCGTGATGCCGAATTTCATAGGTCCAGTAAGGCATGTAAATGCCGCGGAAGGAGTCGACGAATTTCGGGTCCCGGAGCTCCTTCGGCGCAAAAAGAGACCGGCGCAGCTTAGCGCCATAAAGCTCCTTGCACTTCTCCTTATTCACCTTAAAGGGGATGATGTACCGCGGACGCTTCTCATTCACGATGTTCTGGCTGAGCACCGTGGATGCGCCGCAATAACTGCAAAAGGCGGCCGCTGTCGTATCCTGACTCAGGATCTCGCCGCCGCACTGTGGACAATGAAAAACCATGGATGCATAGGTCTCAGCCTTTGCATCCTCCGGTTTTTCCACAGAATATGGGTCAAAGCTTGAGCTGCAGCTCACACACATGAGACTCTGGCTCGGAATATCGAACCGCAGCTCCCCGCCGCAATTATAACATTGATACAAGTCTACTTTTCCTCCATCTGATCAAGAATTTTCAGCTTCAGCTTTATGATCCGCCGGAGAGATTCATCAATCCTCTCTTCACTGATCGTGCCGTTTTTTACCGCTTCCAAAACACCATTATAGCCGTCACGGAAATTATAGGGTTCCAGAAGGAGATCCGCACCGGCCTGGATGGTCATAACGCAGGCCTCCGCCGAGCTGTACTCTGCTGTAATGGCTCCCATGTTGAGGGCATCGGTGATCACAACACCGTCAAAACCGAGCTTCTTCCGAAGCAGTCCGGTGATTATTTCATAGGAAAGGGATGCCGGCATTGTATCCTCTGTCACATAGGGAAGGGAAATATGACCGATCATGATCATCTCCGCGCCGTCGTTCACCGCATCGACAAAGGGGATAAGTTCGCTCTGCTCCAGTTCTTCCAGGGATTTATCGGTGTAGGCATAGCCCTGATGAGTATCACCCGCCGTTGCACCGTGTCCCGGAAAATGCTTATAACAGCTGATGATGCCTTTTTCCTCGAGTCCTTTTGCAAAGGAGCGGCTCATCCGGGATACCAGCGTCGGATCCGACCCAAAGGATCTGACACCGATCACCTGATTATCCGGATTGGTCAAAACATCCGCCACCGGAGCAAAATCCATATTAAAGCCTAAATCAGAGAGATAACCGCCTACATAAAGCCCTGCTTCGTAGGCCTTGTTCGGGTCACCGGTCGCAC
The DNA here is from genome assembly GCA_902773185.1 of uncultured Lachnospiraceae bacterium. GTDB lineage: Bacteria > Bacillota > Clostridia > Lachnospirales > Lachnospiraceae > Eubacterium_Q. The sequence continues at coordinate 3,174 of CACYDN010000285.1, forward strand.
CGATATCCCACATATCTCCGACATCATCTACGTGAAGATCATAATTTCCCGCCACTCTGGCTACCGTGCCGCCCTCTTCATCCGTTGAGAGAAATATCGGCAGACCGAGCCGGTCCATGGAAAACTTCTGCAGATTGGCAAGCATATTTTCAATCTGCGGAACATTCTGCAGGTTATGGCCCATCATGATAAGACCGGCAATCGGATAGGTTCCGAAGGTTTCCTCCGTCATGGGACCGGCCACGTTAAAGCCGTACATCTCCATAAAGCTGTCGGGCATCACGAAAAAGAGCTGCGCTACCTTTTCCTCAAGGGTCATCTTTTTGATGAATGCCTCTACACGTTCCTCATCCGTCGGTACCACTTCAGTAGCTGCCTCCGTTTCTGTCTCTGTTTCGGATTCCGTTTCCGTTTCCACCTCCGCAACATTGACAGATTCGGTCGTGGTTCCGGTCTCTGCCGGATCCGATGACTGATCCGATGACGGCTGTGCGGTTACAACAGACTCTTCGGATGCAATCTTCTCACTTTCCGCATCCTTCGAATCATTCTTCTTTTTGCCAAGGGTCAGAATTCCGATTTCCGCCAGCAAAAGACAGATCAGCATGATCAGCGTTAAAAGGATGAATTTTAACTGTTTGTTCGTCCTTTTTTTCTTTTTCTTATTATGATTCCCGGTTGTTTTATTATTCTCAGTTTTCATACTCGATAATATATCCTATTTTTCCGGAAAATTCCGGTACTACGGCTAAAATATCCGAAGGTACATCATTCCAGGTCCAGCGGGAAACCCTTTCCACGTAGAGGATATCCATTCTGTCCTCTTCTATATCCTGATCTTTGAAGCTGGGTTCATTTTCAAGCCACTGGCTGTAACCCCAGTAGCTCGGACTGTTCAGGATATCGCCGTAAGGCTTATTGCTTTCATCCACCCAGTAATAATTCTGCGAGCCGGCATCGCGCCTGCCGCCGATATAAAACTGCTTGCCTTCCTTCTTTTCATTCTTGATCTGGTTTATGATGGCATCCATCTCTTCCTGGCTGTTGATCCGTACCAGATAGCCGCCCTTATCCTTTGCGGCGAGATAGGCCTTCTCCCAGGTCACATCGTCC
>CACYDN010000286.1 GCA_902773185.1 uncultured Lachnospiraceae bacterium
ACCTCCGGTTTTTCCTTCTTCACATACGACGGCACAATAACCGTCGTGATGCCGCTCGTTACAAAAGAGAACACAAAAATCGCTATACTGAACGCATAATTATAGGCATCCATGAATTCGGTCGCCCCGAATTTCACGGCAGTAAAGTGCGACTTATAAAGAGAAAGCGCCTGTACAAGAAGAGAAAGCGCCACCATAAGCGAAAGCTGAATGGCATTTTTATGTTTTTTCCCTCTTCCCGACATACGCTTTTCCTTTTTTCAAATTAATGTTTTCTTCGTTTGGATTTGATCTTGCACCTGTTTTTCTGCCTTGTTCCGGCAGATTTCCTTCCCCGTCAGCTTTTACGGAGGTAAATATTGTAGAGTGCCCTGAGTTCCCGTTTCCAGCCGAGCAGCTTCATATGAACGAGATATCTTTTATGTGCCTTTACAAAGGCAATCAGCTTTTTCCGGGCGCTCTGCCAACGCTGCCGATCCTCGCTGAGATGATTGATCATTTTCAGTGCAACAATCATCTGCTTGATCCGGTATTCCCGGATAAACTTCTTCGCTTCCCGCCGGCTTCCCTTTTGATTCTCCTGCATGCGACGGTAAACCTCCGCAACAGACCGGACGGCATTCCATTCGGAAAACCACTGCGGCCGGAACGATTCCGTCTTAATGCTGTTCATGGCCCCGCCGCTGATCTCATCATAGTGATAAAACATGCCGGCAATCTGCACACACTTCTCACAATACGGCATGATCTCCGCGCAGAACTTCAGATCCTCCCCGATGGTATATGCCGGGTCAAACCGGACTTTTCCCCGTATCCGTTCCGCCCGCACCAGTTTATTCGTCACCCTGCACTCCAACCGATCCGACCTTAAAATGTCACGGACCACTGCCGCCGGCGGAAGAATCCTTTCCCTTCTGCTCTCAACAGTCTTGAACTTGTTATGATCCTTATGTCTGAGAGTTCCGCAGATGACCAGATCGGCATCATGTCTTTCAGCCGCTTCGGTCACAGCCAAAAGCCAGTCCGGCTCCGCCCAGTCGTCCCCGTCCATAAAGGCGATGTATTTTCCCTTCGCCTCGCGGAGACCATGATTTCTCGCCTCGGAAACGCCCGCATTCTCCTGATAGATATAGCGGAACACCATCCGTCGGTCTTCCGTCCTTTTTCTTTTTTCCAAAAATGATTGAAGAAGTGCTGATGTTCCGTCTGTGGAACCGTCATCCACAAAGATGATTTCCGCAAAAACATCCTTCCGTTCCGCCGGAAGCGTCTGCCCCGCGATACTGCGCAGTGTCCGTTCTATCGTCTCTTCTTTGTTGTATACGGGAATGATTACGGAAACAAGCGGAACCTGTTCTGCAAGCCCCTGTTCCGATATATTTTTTTCCGATTCGTAGTTTTCCATTACCTATGCACCTTTATTTCACTTGTTCCGAATCAATTCTTCTTTGCGCCACTTCTGCCGAGATATTCGTCCAGCACCGCAAACTGCTGCTCTGCTGCTTTTTCCAGCTCTTCTGTTTTTTCCTGTGAAAGACCCACATAGCCCTCTGACATCTCCTGATCGGCCACCGGGTTCAAGATCCGGATTCCTTTATCTCCGAATCCGAGATCGGCCAGCAGGTTTTCGGACTTCACATCATAGCAGATCGGAAGAACCTTTTTCCCGAGAACCAGACCCAGAACAATGCTGTGAAACCTGCCACCGATCACTCTGTCTGCCACAGCCATGGCGCGCAGGATTTTCTCCCGTTCCTCTGCCGCTCCCCGGTAACGATAGGCCCGAAGAAGCTTATTCTCCCGCCATTCCCGATAAGCGCCCGGATCTGTGCTTTGTATCGTATTCAGAAGTCGGCATGCCGCGTCCCAGTCACCGTATCTGTCACAGAACGAAGCTAATGTAACCGGCTCTCCGGCCCGGAGCGTCCGAAGGATTTCCTCCAGTATTTTCCTTTCCAGAAGCTTTCCGGGGTTTATCTCTGCAGATGCACCTGCATCTTCCCCTTCCGTTTCGCCCGGCAGCTCTATCACGTCATCACCGGAATCTTTTGTTTCAAAATCACCTGTCGGAAAATCGCCGGAAAGCCTGCCTTGGGCCATCTCCCATCTTGCGGGAAGATCGATCACCGAAACAAAAAGTCCGGCCTTATCCGCCTCTTCTCCCTGCTTCAGATCATGATTTCCGACCGTTTTCGGAAGAATTCCGTATTTCCGGATTCCAAAGACGATATCCGGCGCAAGCCTGACCGCCGGATTCTCCCGAAACAGTTCATAGGATGCTCGGTCCCGGAAGCAGACATCGGTTTTCCCCTCAAAATAATGGGCGCACCACTCTTTATACGCCTCGGAATCGGCAGGTCCGTAATTGACACCCAGAACAAAAAACGGAAGATCCTGCCTGTAATAATCGTTGCGAAGTCCCTGTATTTCCGGTTCCATGAAGAGCGACCCACCCAGTAAGATCGTCGCCCTTGAACGGGACGCCATCCGGTTCTTCACATACCAGACATCATTCAGC
>CACYDN010000287.1 GCA_902773185.1 uncultured Lachnospiraceae bacterium
AATACATTTGCCTGACCGTACAGAAGGGTTTGCCTTTCTGTTGGTTTTTTGCGCGAAGAGGTAGATCACACTTCGCGTTTTTTTTTCTGTTTTCGGTTGACAAACCCCGGCGTATGTACTATACTCTAATCGAATCGAACACATGTTTGCATAAAGGAGAATTCAATATGGCATCAGATGAAAAATTAAAAGCACTTGACGCGGCACTCGCGCAGATTGAAAAACAGTTTGGTAAGGGATCGGTCATGAAACTGGGTGACGATACCCATATGAATATCGAAGTGGTTCCGACGGGCTCCCTCAGCCTGGATATTGCACTGGGAATCGGCGGAATGCCGAGGGGCCGTATCATCGAAATCTACGGACCCGAATCCAGTGGTAAAACAACGGTTGCGCTGCACGTGGTATCCGAAGTACAAAAGAGAGGCGGTATTGCCGGTTTCATCGATGCGGAGCACGCGCTCGATCCGGCTTACGCAAAGAATATCGGTGTTGATATCGATAATCTCTACATTTCCCAGCCTGATAACGGTGAGCAGGCTCTTGAGATTACAGAGACTATGGTTCGTTCCGGCGCAATGGATGTGATCATTGTCGATTCCGTTGCGGCACTTGTTCCGAAGGCGGAGATCGATGGCGAAATGGGAGACAGCCATGTAGGCCTGCATGCCCGGCTGATGTCTCAGGCGCTTCGGAAACTGACTGCTGTGATCAACAAGACCAATTGCGTTGTGATCTTTATCAATCAGCTCCGCGAAAAGGTCGGTGTGATGTTCGGAAATCCGGAAACCACAACGGGCGGACGCGCACTGAAGTTTTATTCCACCATCCGTCTGGAGGTTCGCCGTGTGGAATCACTTAAAGTGGGCGGCGAGGTGATCGGTAACCATACGCGCGTGCGGGTTGTGAAGAATAAGGTGGCGCCGCCGCATAAAGAAGCTGAGTTCGATATTATGTTCGGTACAGGAATTTCCAAAGAAGGAGATGTTCTGGATCTTGCGGCAGCAAATGATATTATTGTAAAGTCCGGAGCCTGGTATGCATATCTGGGCGAAAAAATCGGCCAGGGCCGCGAAAATGCCAAGACTTATCTTAGGGAGCATCCGGATGTATTCCAGGAAGTAGACCGCAAGGTTCGTGAGCTTTACGGTATTTCCGAGGATGGCAAGAAAGAAGAAAGTGTAGAGGAGTAGAAGGTTGCAGTTACTCAGGCTGGAAAAGGTTAAAAAGAATTACCGCGTGATTCTGGAGGAAAAGCCGCTTGGTATTTTGGATAAGCGTGAGCTTTACTCTGCCGGCCTGGATACCGATCTTCCGGAAGAAAGCGAGGAAAAACTGGTTACGGATTCTCTTGGCGACGTTCTCCGGGAAAGCATTCATTTCAAAGCGTATGAGACCTGTGTGAAAATGCTCGCCGTGACCGAATATTCAGCCGGTGAACTTCGATTCAAGCTTCGATTCCGGGGCTATGCGGAAGAAGTCATCGATGTTGTGATCGAAAGACTGTACGCGAATGGATATATCAGTGATGAGCGCTATGTAGAAAGCTATGTGCGTTCTTATGCCGGTAAAAAAGGAAAAAGGAGTATTCTTTTTGAACTGGAACAGAAGGGGCTGGGAGTTTCCAATCTCGAAAGTCTGGTTGATCGGATCTATGCGGAAGAAGGACTCTCCGAAACGGCTGCCCGGGATGCCCTCCTGGAAAAGAAATTCCGGAATGCCGATCCGGAGGACCCGGCTGTTCAAAGACGAAAAAGGGCTTTTCTGTACAGAAGAGGCTTTCGGCCGGATACAAATGAGGACTGATCCATACTTGATACCAGGGCGGTTGACATAATTGGGTTATAATACTTGACATAACACTTGACATAAATCCAAAACAAGTTTAATATGAATGTGTTATGCTTCTGCATATTATAATTTCATAAAGGAGGTGCTCCTGTGGGTCCGGTTGCGATAGCCATATGCGCTGCATTGGTTGTCCTTGCTGCTGTTATCGCCTGGTTTGCCGGGATAAGCTACCGCAAGAATATTGCGGAAGCAAAGATCGGTAAGGCTGAAGATAAAGCAAAAGAGATCATTGACGAAGCTCTGAAAACCGCAGAAACCAAGCAGAGAGATATTTTGCTCACTGCCAAGGAAGAAGCGTTGAAGACTAAGAATGATATCGACAAGGAAGTCAAAGAGCGTAGAAGCGAAATCCAGCACATGGAGAAGAGAGTACTTCAGCGTGAGGAAAATCTGGACAAGAAGACAGAAACCCTGGAAAGAAGAGAACAGTCTCTGAATGCCAAGGAAAACCGTCTGAACGAAAAGATGGCCAAAGCGGAAGAACTTTCTGCACAACGCGAGCAGGAACTGGAAAGAATTTCCGGTCTCACCTCTGAACAGGCAAAGGAATATTTGCTGAAATCTGTAGAAGATGATGTCAAACATGAAACAGCAGTCATGATCAGGGAAATGGAATCCCGCGCAAAAGAGGAAGCAGATAAGAAGGCTAGGGAATACGTAGTTACGGCAATTCAGAAATGTGCTGCCGATGTCGTATCCGAATCGACCATATCTCTTGTACAGCTTCCCGGTGATGAGATGAAAGGA
>CACYDN010000288.1 GCA_902773185.1 uncultured Lachnospiraceae bacterium
GTCCCAAGGGTGTGGATATCCCGGCCATTTTTTCTTGCTATTACAACATGTTCCTGGACGGAAAAACGGAAGCAAGGTTCGAATTTGCCCGGCTTATGGGCGTGAGAAAGGAACCGGCGTTTGCTTCGCAGTGTATTGAATGCGGAAAGTGTATGCAGCACTGTCCGCAGCATATTGAAATACCGACAAAGCTGAAGGAGGCGGATAAGGCGCTCCGGCCTCTGGTCTACAAGGTTGGTATTTCCGCTGCCAGAAAATTCATGCTGGGCGGCCGGAAAGAGAAGACAGAGAAGGATATTCAGAAGGAAGAGAAGAAGGCAGAAAAGAAAGCGGCAAAGAAAAATGATCAGTAACGCACAGAAAAAACAGGAAGAAATACAGGAACTCCTTTCCCGTCTGGTGATGTTCCGGGATTTTGGAGAGAACAGCATCCTCGGGAATATCGCGGAGACTTTGGGGAGTCTTTCCGATGGCTCTGCTGCGCCTTCTATTGTGACAGGCAAACTGAGCACAGAGGTACATCGGCTCCTGGAGCTTTCTACGGCTTATGCACTCAGGGATAATCTGTGGCAGGGGTATCTGACCTATCTGCTTTTGATGAATGAAAACCCGCTGTCACTGACATTGGAAATGCGCAGGGATGAGCTTCACGGGGATGCGGAAGGCGCGGCTGATCGGGGCAGTGCGGTAAAGTTTGCCCGGGAGGATATGAAAATCTTCCGCAAGCTGTTTTTCTATGATTTTTCTTCTGTTGAGGAACAGCTGGGGATTCGACTTTTCTCGGCAATCACGAATTACCATGCCATCCCCAAACGGAGAGAAATGTATAACCGCAGGGCATCCGACGAGATCAATCTGATGCGTTCCCGGTTGGAAGAGGCTGCCCGCATTCCGGACGAAGAACAGGCGACGGAAGCGATGTGGGCCATCCTGGAAGAGGGATATCGGGCAAACGGTGTCGGCTATTTCGGCCTGAACAGAGTGTTCCGTACAGAGAGAAAGCGGGATGGGATACATTTCCTGCCGCTCAGCAATATCTCCGAGGTACATCTGGATGACCTCATCGGCTATGAGTTCCAGAAAAAGCTTCTCCGGGAGAATACGGAGGCCTTTGTATCCGGTCACAAAGCCAATAACTGCCTCCTTTTCGGTGACAGCGGTACCGGAAAATCCACGAGTATCAAGGCGTTGGTGACCGAGTATCAGGATAAAGGTCTTCGGATGATCGAGCTCTATAAGCATCAGTGCAGGGATCTGGCCGGTGTGATCGGGCAGATCAAGGATAGGAATTATAAGTTCATTATTTATATGGATGATCTTTCCTTTGAGGAGGATGAAACGGAGTATAAGTATCTGAAAGCGGTCATTGAAGGAGGGCTGGAGACACGCCCGGACAATGTTCTCATCTATGCAACATCCAACCGGCGGAATCTGATCCGCGAGACCTGGAACGATACGAATGACCTTGAACTGGATAAACATCATTCCGACACGGTGCAGGAGAAGCTTTCTCTGGTGCAGCGTTTCGGTATTACAATCGGGTATGTCCGGCCGAACCAGAAGGATTATTTCCGGATTGTAACGGAGCTGGCGGCGAAGCATCCCGAAATCAAACTTTCGGAGGCGGAGCTTCTCCGGGAAGCAACGAAGTGGAGTGTCAGCCACGGCGGTATGACCGGCCGTGCGGCGCAGCAGCTGATCGATCATCTTTTGTGAAGCGAGATAATCATGCGAAAGTCCGAGAGGTCAGGGTATGAATGAGGATTCAGCTAAAGTAGAGAATGAGGAAAATTATGACAAAGAAGGAGAGGGCCGCACACATTACGGAGCGTCTGAACGAAATATACGGCACGGATCTTAAGTGCTATCTGGAATATGATCCGGAAAAGCCCTGGCAGCTCCTGTTTGCAACGATGCTATCTGCCCAGTGCACGGATGCAAGGGTCAATATGGTGACACCGGAGCTCTTCCGAACCTTTCCGACACTGGAAAGCTTTGCGGAGGCGGAGATAGAGGATGTGGAAAAGCTGATCTTTTCCACGGGCTTTTATCATAACAAGGCAAAGAATATGATTCTTGCGGCGGAGGCTCTTCTCCGGGATTTTGACGGAAAGCTTCCCGAAACCATTGAAGAACTGACCGGTCTGCCGGGTGTAGGAAGAAAAACAGCAAACGTGGTCCGGGGGAACATTTTCGGGCAGGAAAGTATTGTTGTGGATACGCACGTGAAGCGGATTTCCCGTTTATTGGGTCTGACAGATGAAAAAGACCCGGAGAAGGTTGAATTCGACCTGATGAAGGTCCTGCCGAAAGAGCAGTGGATCTTATATAATCACCAGGTGATCATGCATGGCAGGACGGTCTGTATTTCCGGCCGGCCGAAATGTGAAACCTGTGGACTTAAGGATCTTTGTAAAAATAAACCCGGTTGATTTTTATCCGGAATCATGCTATGATACGTTAATTAATTGTAAACTATGAACCGTGGGGGCGGAACAATTGCAATTGATGCACAGAATAAGAAAGGAATCTCAGCTATGATCGATTTCAGTAAGAAGAAAACCAAGTCGGCTAAGGTGATCCTGGTGATCATTGCCGTCATCCTTGTTTTTGGTTTTGTCGCAGGCCTTTTGGCCACGATGTAAGGAGGCGTTTTATTTATGCGGCTTTTCAAAAAAAGAAAAAGCTATCTCGCAGCGCTGATGACAGCAGTATTTGTTCTTTCCCCGCTCCCAGCCTTAAAAGGGCATGCAGCAAATGAGGAGAATCAGCTGCAATCGGTGAAGGTGCAGAAGAACATCTTCGTTGATGGTGTCGATGTCAGCGAGATGACGGGCGATGAGCTGAAGAGTGCTCTGCAGCAAAAGGCAGATGCCTGCAAAAACTCTGAGGTGAATCTCAGAACCGATTTCGGAGATGTAAGTGTGAAGCTTTCCGACATCGGCTATCGTGATAATGCGGATCAGATTGCAAACAGTGTTCTCGCTGTGGGAAATTCCGGAAATGTGCTTTCCCGGTATCGGGATCGGAAATCTCTGGAAAAGGAACCCATGGAGTTTAAGCTGGAAAAAACGATAAGTGCGTCTGCGCTTGAAACCGTGATCCGGTCAAACCTGGGCGAGGCCATGTCCTCGGATAGTGAATATCAGCTGATCAAGCATTCCGATGGAACGGTGAATGTTCTCCTCACGGAGTCCAATACCGTGATCAACTATGCCGGAACGGCGGATGAGATCGAAAAACTCCTGGATGAGGGGCAGAGCGGAAACCTGTCCGTCACGGCAGTGAAGGGAAATCCGGATGATGAAATGACGAATGCTCTTAACGAGATTCATGATCTTCTGGGTACCTATACAACAGATTATAACGGCCCGTCCGGTCGTATGCAGAACGTGGAACGTGCCTCCGAGCTGATGAACGGCAAGGTACTTTTCCCCGGTGATGTGATTTCCGTATACCGGAATATTGAGCCGATTGAAGTGGATAACGGCTATGCCATGGGGCATCAGTTCGTTAACAACAAGATTGTTGATGGTGTAGGCGGCGGTGTTTGCCAGGTTTCCACAACCTTCTATGTAGCGGCGCTGTATGCCGAACTTGAGATTGTGCAGCGTGACTGTCATTCCCTCCGGGTGTCCTATGTGCCGATCGCCATGGATGCAACGCTTGCAGGCGGTGTCATTGACCTGAAGGTCAAGAACAATCTGAGTGCACCGATTTATATCGAAAGTGTTGCCTATGACGGAACACTGACCTTTAATATTTACGGAAAAGAAACACGGCCGGCCAACCGGAAGGTGGAGCTGGAAGCTTATCAGACGGCAACAATCGATATGCCGCCGGATGTGGTTACCGAGGATCCGACGCTGAAACCGGGTGAGGAAAAAATCACGGAAAAAGGCGGACCGGGTTATGTGGGCGAGCTTTGGAAGTATGTATATGTGGATGGCGAAGAGGTGGATTCGGTTCTGATCAACCGCAGCAACTATTCCGCTACACCGAATTACGTGAGCAGAAACAGCCAGCCGCCTTCAGAGGAGCCGACAACACAGCCTCCGACAGAAGCGCCGAAGCCGACGGAGCAGAAGCCGACGGAGAAACCGACAGAGAAGCCGACACAGCAGCCTGCAACACAGCAGCCGACACAGCAGCCGGATACACAGCAGCAGAATACGCAGGAGCAGCAACCGCAACAGCCGGAGCAACAGCAACCGCAACAGCCGGAGCAGCAGCAACCGCAGCAACCGGAAAACCCGGGTGACGGTGGACAGCAGTAAGAGGGTGTTCCGGTAACTTGGCTGAACTGTGGTTTGTGACACAGGAAGGCAAAGGGGCTGAAAAAATGCTGTTCAGGGAGAATAAGATATGCGTTACGGAACGGTTTCCGGGCTGTGGCTTGACCGCAGCGTAACCAGACATTTACATAAAAAAACAGATAGAATCCTCTCCGGGAATACACCCGGGGAGGATTTTGCCTTGCTGCGGGATTTAGTATTCGCGGATGGGTTTGCTTCAACGGAAGAAGTGAAGCAGGCTTCAGTCCTTGCCATGATCAGAGCGGATAATAATCTGGCGGCTTCGGGTGCATCCCCGCTGGCCTTCCGCCTTTCTCTTGTTATGGGAACAGACTGTCCGGAAAGCGTTGTTCGCCGGGAGATGCAGGAGGCAGTCCGCTTTGCGGAAAGAAGCGGCTGGGAAATTGCCGGTGGAAATACGGTATTTTCCGGACCCGGTGACCAGCTTTCGGTAACGGCGACAGTGGTGGGGAAGGTTGTTTTAAGTGACAGTTTTCCTGATAAAACTATAAGAGAAGGAGACGTTGTAATCGTAAC
>CACYDN010000289.1 GCA_902773185.1 uncultured Lachnospiraceae bacterium
AAGGAAGGCTGGGCCATGTATGCGGCGTACAGCACGCTGGAGGCTTATTTCGAAAAATACTATGGACCTGAGCACGCCGAGCTTTTTGCAACGCTGACGATGGGGGATGAATCGTTCGGTTATGCGGTGTACGGCAGAATCGACGTAGGCGTGAATTATGAAGGCTGGACACTGGAGGATGCAAAGGATTATTTTTCCCAATATGGTATGGACGAAGAGGCTTTGCAGGAGGTCATGAATACTTGTGCAGGAGATCCGGGTGTTTATTTAAGCTATTCGGAAGGCTTTTATGAGATGCAGGATCTCAGGACTTATGCGGAAGAGCAGCTGGGCGATAAGTTCGATCCGGTGGAGTACCACGCGGCGGTTCTTTCCATGGGACCCTGTAAGTTCAGCCAGCTGAAGAAGCTTGTTGACCGGTACATTACGGAAAAGCAGAAATAAAACAGACAATTGCAGCAGGTTTTCGGGAACACTGAAGAAATCAATATGAAAGAAAAAACGAAAGACGGAAAAAAAGAGAAGAAATTAGATCGGGCAGATGTGAATGCCGACGCGAAGGAAATAGGGAGAGCGGGAGAAACCCGTTTTCTGGTGATCGTATATGCGCTGTCGCTCATTTTCTTCGGGCTGACGAATAAGATTGCGGCTCCCATATCCCGGCTCTTTGACTGGGCCGGCTACGGACAGATGCGCGACTTTTTCACCATGCTGTTCACGGGAATTCTCTGGCTTGTGGAGCTTGGTTTTCTCCGGCTCAGTGTGTGGAAGGTCATGAAGCGGAAGATCTTCCATCTGGACGATGAACAGAGAAAACTGCTTCCCGGCAACCGGATTGCCTATATCGTGGCAATCTCTGTCCTGTTTATTTTTATCGTCAGCCTGCAGACCCATTTCCGTGTGAAGCTGGTGTATGATTTTGGTGAAAAAATTTCGGGTTATGAGCTGTTTGAACACATCCTGAACATCTTCTTCAATCTGGTGAAGATAATCTGGCTCGCCTTCCTGCTCCGGGTTGTGGAGAGCATGTTCTGCGGAAAGAAGGGCATCACGGCGTATGCGGCGCTTCTTCTGGCATCCGCTCCGCTCGGCGCGTTGGATATTTTTGTGTATGGTATTAATCTTCCGGTAACCTATGCCGGGTTCTATCTTCTGGCGCCGCTCCTCTACATTTTGGTGGAGCGGAACTATCTGAAAGCATATCTGCTGTTTATCATGCTGTACCTTTTGTAGGACCTTTGTTTCCCGGTTTTCATTCTCCGGGAGATTCATCGCTGACGCGATTAAAAAATTAAGTATAAGGGACGAAAATGACGGAAAAAACTCTGAAAAACAGAATAAGCCACCGGATTTCTCTGGACAGAATTCCCATCTGCTTTCTGATCGTTTCGCTCGTCGTGGAGATCATGGCTGTGTTTACCGTGGAAAGCAGTCCGATCATCCGGCGGCCATGGATCGATCTGGGTGTTTTCTTTCTGTGTGTAGGCATCCTGTTTCTGATCCGCTCCAATCGGGTCCGTTTCATCCTGGGACTTGTCTTCCTTGTTCTGGAAGCGGTGCTGGATCTTACCATGACCATCGTATTTGATATGACGGAGCAGTACTTTGATTTCGGTATGCTGAAGCTTCGGAACGATGCCTTCGGTATTCTGGAAGCCATCCCCATGAACTTTACCATGTTCTATGTTTCCTTCAGTGCGGTGGTGTGCTTCTCCATCCTTTCCATCCGGCATTTCAAGACGGAGAAAAAAGCGCCCCGGGGCAAGAAGGGACTTGCGGTTTCCATCACGGCCATCACCATTGGTGTAATCATGATGGCGGCTTCCCTGTTCGGGGATAAGCAGAAGGTCAATATCTATGACCGCATCCTGACGGGAAACGAGGGTGGCGTCTATAACGAATACGGCGTTATGGGCAATCTCATCCGCGAGATGGTGACCGGTATCTTCGGCACCAATGAAGAGGTGATGAGCAGTAAGGAAATATCCAGATTTGTGTACGGAAATGAATCCGAACCGACGAAGTATTTCGGCGTGTCGGAAGGAAATAATGTTGTCATGGTTCTCGTGGAGTCTCTGGAGTGGTATCCCTTTATCCAGGATCCGGAGTTCCCCAATCAGATCAAACTGACGGAGGAGGAGCTTGACGAGCTGTTCCCCAACCTCAGGAAGTTCTATAAAGAAAGCACGGTCATGCGGAATTTCCATTCCCGCGAGAAGACCGATATTTCGGAAACGCTGAGTATTCTGGGCAGTTATCCCACGGGTGCGTATATCAATTACGATTATCCGGAGAACACTGTGCCCTATACAATGCCGAGAACACTGCAGGAGCTGGATCCGGATATTCAGTGTACATCCTATCACAATGGTTTCAAATCCTTCTACAACCGGGAAGAGGCTCATAAGATGTTTGGCTTCTCTTACCTGACTGACTGCTATGATATGGAGGATATGTCCGATGCGGCCGAGGCGGCCGGCGGAGAGGCGACCATGCACAATTATCTGATGGATGGTGAGCGGAATCTGGATACGGAAATGATCGCCACCTGCAAGGATCAGATGTTCCCGACGGACCGACGGTTTTACACCTACATCACGACAATCACCATGCACGGCATGTACTATGAGCGGAAAAATCTGACCGCCCAGCGGGAAAAGCTTGATCAGTATTACACGCTTCCCGAGGACGCCGAGGAATATGAGCGGGATGTATATAATTACATGTCCGCAGTCATGCTCTTTGATGAGGCTCTCGGCATGATGATGGATGACCTCAGGGAAAAGGGTCTTCTGGATCATACGACGATCATCCTGTTTGGTGACCACAATACGTATTACAACGAGCTTTCCAGCAACATCAAGGATATCCACGGCTATGACACGGAGCGGTATTACACCGACCTCTTCAACGTGCCGCTCATGATCTACGATGAGAATATTGAACCCCAGACGATTGATAAGTTCACCTGTACGGCGGATATGGTGCCGACACTGCTGGATCTTCTGGGCATCCGGTATTTCTCCAACCTGTATTACGGCAATTCCGTTTACAGCGAGGAACAGTCCGTGCTTTATAGCCGGGCGTACGGTATCCTTGTGGATGAGGGAATTGTAGGCCGGAGCATTAACCAGCTGCTGTATCAGGCGCCGAGCGTGACGAATGACCAGCTTGAGGATTTCCGCACTAGGACGAGGTATCTTGTGAAAAAGATCCGAGTAACCGATCAGATTTTCCGCCAGGATTATTTCGGAAAGAAGAAAAACCTGCAGAGCTACACATCCCAGTTCCGGAAGCTGAACGGGCTGGAGGAGTAAATTGTTAAGGTTATTTAGCTTGTGAGATTGATAAGCATGTGAAACTTCTATATTTGAGAGGTTTATA
>CACYDN010000290.1 GCA_902773185.1 uncultured Lachnospiraceae bacterium
GCCGCTTCCGCCACCGCAGTATGCGAGGGAGAATATCTGGAAGGTCATTCAAAAGGCCTGTGCATTCCGGGCGGCTGACCGGTATCAGTCCGCGGAAGAAATGCGGAGAGATCTGGAAGAGGTTGCGGCGGAGGTAGCTGCCCGCGCACACGAGGAACCCGGCGGGTTCCTGGCAGAACGTGTAAGCTCCGGTACGAAGAGCGCTGAAAAGGAGCAGAAATCTGCCAAACGGGAATCCGGCCGGGATACAAAAAAGAATTCGATCAAGAATAATACGGATGAGGGGCGGGATGCCGCTCAGCAAAACAAGGGACAGAATACAGCGGAAAAGAATCTGTCCGGAGAAATCCGATCCACGGAAAAACGGGGAACGCAGGATAAGCCGATCAGGCCTGTGACGGAAGCCGAAGAGGAAAATGTGACTGTCAGCGGTGTTTACGGTTCGGCAAATCCTTCGGGAAAGAATAGTGCGTCCACAGAGAAAACGGTCAGACTCTCAGCGTCCTCTCCGAAAATAGATGCTGATGAGAATAAAACCGTCAGCAAGGCCTGGTGGGATGAACGAAAGAAGCCGGAGGAAAAGGTAAATGCCAGCGATGAATGGTGGAATTACCGGAAGAAGGACAGCAATAAGAAAGATGTTTCACTTTCCTACTACAAGGCTAATATAAAAGAATTACCAAAGGAAGTGCCTTTTAAGCTTGTTGCAAGCATCATGCTTGCCGTAGCGATTGCTGCATGTATTGTTTTCCAGATGTATTCTGTTCAGATTATGTTTATTGCTATATTTGTTGTCATTTTTCTGTATATGATCGACAGATATTCTTCTGAAAAAAAGAGAAGAGCTTATATGGAAGAATACTATAAATGGGCAGAACGGGAAAGCAAAGGGAAAAATACAAATTTGACCTTGGACAGACTGAATCATGAGATGAAACAGGAAAAGGGTGCAGTGTTTTATGTGGTTTGTATTGTACTCCTGGCACTAGCCGGATTTGGTCTTCTCTTAACTTCGTTTTCCTGGTAGATGATATAAGATAAATATTTAATAAGGGGTTAACCATGAAAAAAGCCAGTCTATCCGCATATGCGGTAACGGATGTGGGACGCGTCAGAAAAAATAACGAAGATAATTTCTATGTAAACGGCTTTTATAAGACGGATACTGCGATGAACGATCTGGAGTATGAGGATCGGCCGCATATTGCCGAAGGCTTCTTTGCCGTGTGCGACGGCATGGGCGGAGAGGATAACGGAGAAGCTGCGTCTCTTTATGCGGTATCTGTGATGAAGGAATATCAGAAGGCCTTCCGAAAGGATTTTGAGGAGGCTGCCCAGGCATATGTGGAAGCGGCCAACGAGAGGATCTGCCAGGATATGCGGGCCATGTCCGTGCGGATGGGTTCGACGGTGGCAGGCCTCTATATCAAAAACGGTGTGGCACGCAGCTTTAACTGCGGCGACAGCCGGGTGTATCTGCAGCATGAAGGGCAGCTCTTTATGATCACGCATGATCATACCCGCGCCCAACAGCTCGTGGATGCCGGCCTTTTGGCCCCGGAGGAGATGAACAGCCATAAGGGAAAGCATCAGCTGACCCTGCATCTGGGCATCTATCCGGAGGAGTGTGTGATCACGCCGTATATCTCCAGTCCGTTTGAGGTGGTTCCCGGAGATATGATCCTGATCTGCAGTGACGGTGTAACGGATATGTTGACGGATGAGGATATCAACCGGATTATTGATCCGGAGAAGAGTGCGGAAAAGAATGCGATTGAGATTGTGGAATGGGCGCTGGAACGGGGCGGCAGAGATAATACCACGGCAGTGGTAATCGCCGTTTCCTGAATCGGTTAAACAGATTTGACTGTCTGAAAACAATAAATTGCGGCTTCTTCGGAGAAAAAGATGGAAGAGATTTTTGGATTATGGCCGGAATGGAGCGTGGTCGGTAAGATCGGCCAGGGTTCCTTTGGTTCGGTATATGAAATTGAACGGAACGATTACGGCAATGTGATGCATTCCGCTCTGAAGGTGCTTTCCGTACCCCAGAACCCCGGGGATGTGGAGGCACTCGTCAGTGAGGGCATGTCCGATCAGGATATCCGTGATTATTACCGCGGCGTGGTGATGGATCTTGTCGAGGAGTTTAAGCTCATGGCGGAGCTCCGCGGCAACACCAATATCGTGAGCTATGAGGATCATAAGGTGGTCGAGCATATGGATGGCATCGGCTGCGACATTCTGATCCGGATGGAGCTCCTCACACCGTTTTATACATATATGAAGCAGCACGGAAACGACATTTATCAGTCGGATGTGCTGAAGCTTGGAATTGATATCTGCCGGGCATTGGAGGTCTGCGAGAATTACAAGATCATCCACCGGGATATTAAACCGGAGAATATCTTTATCAATAACCGGGGCGATTACAAGCTGGGCGATTTCGGTGTGGCCCGGGAGATGGATAAGACAGTATCCATGATGTCCAAAAAGGGAACCTATTCCTATATGGCGCCGGAGGTATTTCTCGGTGAGGAGTATGATGCTACGGTAGATATTTATTCACTCGGCATCGTGCTTTACAAGTATTTCAACGAAGGCCGGCTTCCCTTTGTGGAGAGAACCGGCAATGTATCCAGCGAATATAGGCAGAATGCCATGATGCGCCGGATCAAAGGGGAGCCGCTTCCGGCACCCGCGCAGGCGGATCCGGAGCTCTCGGCCGTAATCTTAAAGGCCTGTGCGCCGGCGGCGCGAGACAGATTCCGGACAGCGGGCGAGTTCCGGCGGAATCTGGAAAGTATACTCGAAACAGGAAAGAATCTTCTGACCGATGAACCCTCTGCCGGAGGTATGACAGGTGGAATGCCTTCCGGTATGGCCGGCGGGATGTACGGAGTAATGTCCGGTGTTCCCGGCGGAATGGTGTCCGCGGGAATGCCCGGCAACATGCCCGGAAACGGCATGCAGAATTACGGTACCATGGGAGCAACGGCGCGGGCCTATCCGCCATCGTTTACGCAGGGCGCAGGATATTCTCCCTATGGCGGCCAGCCGCCGGTAAGGGAGTCTGTGATTCCCAGTGTACCGGCCATGCCGGCACCAAAGCCGTCCGCACAAAAGAAAAGCATGGCACCGCTGATTGTTTTTCTGACGATTGCGGTTCTGGCGATTCTGGGCGTTGCTGTATTCTTCCTGATGAAAAAGTCGGATGATCAGGAAGATGGTTCCGAGGCAAAGGCGACGGAAACCGTAACTGAGACACAGACCAGTGAACTTACGACAGAAGCATCGACGAAGAAAGAGACAGTCGTTGCGGAAGACGGAACGCTGATCGGTAAGAATTATAACTTTAAGCTGATCAAAAAGGCCATTACCGACAGTGTGGCCCCGATGGATACTTCGGGAGAATATACCTACTATTCTCCGAGGGAGGAAGGCAAGGTATATATCGATCTGCAGTTTACGGTCACGCACACCGGTTCGGGGACGAGTGACTGGAATGATCTGATGCGGTTCGTTTCCATTAAGCCCAGCATGGATGTGACGGTGACCTGGTTTGTTTCCTCCGGCTCGGAGATCAAAGAGGCCGATCATACGCCGGCGGATCCGGATGGCAGTGAGGTAGTGCATCTGGCCCTTGTTGTTCCCGAGAGTGTGCGGGATCAGAATAACGTTTCCGTTACCATCAATCTGGACGGAAGCGATTGTGTCGTAAATTTGGATTAGGTGATTATGGGAACAAACGAAAAAAAACTGCTGATAACCGGCTGCTCCGGTGCGGTGGGAAGAGCAATCGCAGAGCTTGCCCTCGAGGAAGGATGGTCAGTGACCGGCCTTTTGCATAAAGGGTCTTTCCGAAATGAAGCATTGTCCCGGCTTGCCTGCTTTCAAGTGATTGAGGCTGATCTGTCGGATTACGCGGAGCTTACGGAAGAAGATATCGGACATGCGGATGCGGTAATCCACCTTGCCTGGTCGGGAACGACGGGAGAGGCGCGAAACGATGCGGCGCTTCAGCTGAAAAATGTGGAATACACACTGGAGGCAATCCGCCTGGCCAAAAGAATTGGGGCCGGGGTATTTGTCGGCGCCGGATCGCAGGCGGAATACGGCGTTAAAAATGAACCTTTGACACCTTTTCTTTCCGTGAACCCGGAAACCGGATACGGAATCGCTAAGTATACAGCGGGGCGGCTCGGTGCCATGCTGGCAGAAAACCTGGGAATTCGATTTAACTGGATCAGGCTTCTTTCGGTCTATGGACCGGATGACCGGCCGGGGTCACTCATTTCCTACGTGATCCGAACGTTTTCGGAAGGGAAGAGTCCGTCTCTTACACCTTGTACGCAGGTTTGGGATTATCTTTACAGCCGGGATGCGGCAGCGGCCTTTCTCAGCTGCGTAGAAAAGGGAAAAAACGGAAAGACCTATGTGATCGGGAGCGGGGAGAAGAGAACACTGAAGGATTACGTAGAGGAAATCCGGTACATGATAGCACCGGATACGGAGCCGGGCTTCGGAGAAAAAGCGTTTTATCCGGGACAACCGCATTATCTTGTGGCGGATTCTTCCGCCATCACACGAGATACGGGATGGGTTCCGAAGGTAACTTTTCGCGATGGGATTCGGCTATTACAGAAAAAGCTTGCAAAATAGCGGATAATGGGCTATAATGGGACTATCTTAAAAAGAAAAAAATTATGTAGTAAATATCTGGGATGTTCGATAACTTTTACATATTTTGAACCTACATCTTATTATAGGGAATCACTGCTAAGCAGTCGGATGACCGGCCTCCTCTGAGTGGACTTCAGAAGGCTGTTTGAGGATACCCACCTGACTTCGCTAGGAGTCAGAAAGTAAAAGCCGGCATCTTGGATATTTATTACATTCAGAATTAGCAGCGATGAGCTGCTTTTCTTCGTTTGTAAGCAACGAGGCAAAGTACGAGATGAGGGGAGTTGCCGCTTGCGGCAACGTTGCTTACACGGTTGCGGGGCGATTATGGCACAGAATCCGGAACAGAAAACTGAAAAGCCCGAGGATCGGGATAAGATCCTTCGTCCGGATTTCCGGCATGAGAGAGAACTGCGGAATAAAATCCTGCAGGATGTTTTAGATTGGGAAAAAGAGCATCCGGAAGCAGTTTCCGCATTTGAAGAAGAAAAAGATGCGGAGCTTCAGGCAGAAAAGGATAAGAGAAAAGGAATCCGGAACCGCCTGCATTACCGGGTGGTAACAATCTCGGAATTTGCAGCTGGCATCGGCGATCAGCATATCGGGGCCTTTGCCGCGCAGAGCACCTTCTTTATTTTCCTGTCCTTCTTTCCGCTGATCAACGTGATCCTGACCATCGTGCGGATTCTTCCCTTTACGGAAGAGGAGCTGGTGTACTTCGTGAGCCAGGCCCTTCCGGAACAGTTCCGCGTCTACGTGGCGGACATCATCAACGATATCTATTCCAATACAACCGGATCTGTAGCCATTATATCTATTCTTTTGGCTGTCTGGTCGGCCGCGAAGGGCATCATGTCCATTCGGAACGGTCTCAATGAGGTATATCGTTCCCGTGAGCAGAGAAATTATTTCCTGATCCGGGGAATCAGTTCGATTTATACCATCCTGGTCATTCTGCTGATCATCATCATGATCCCGTTCAACATTTTCGGACGGCAGCTTTTCCACTATATTACAAAGAATTTTGTGGATTTCGGTAATTTCACGTATTTCATTTTCGGTCTTCGAACCGTTGCAACGTTTGTGATGCTCTTTCTGGTTTTCTGGATCATGTATACGCTGATTCCGAACCGGAAGCTGCGCTTTAGACGACAAATGCCCGGTGCGTTTTTCACAGCGGGCATGTGGATCTTCATGACAAAGCTTTTGTCGATTTATTTCCAGCGGTTCATGACGAAATCCTATATGTATGGATCGCTCACGACCGTCGTCCTGATCATGTTCTGGATGTATTTTCTGTTCCTCTTCCTGTTCATTGGCGCAGAGGTGAATGAGTATCTGTACCAGGAACGGAAGAAGTCAGGCAAATACATGGACGATAAAAAAATTAAAAAACGTAAGAATAAGAACAAAAAAGCAGAAGGCTTGGAAGCATGATCCGAAGCCTTCTGCCTCATGGGTTAGGCTGATGCCAAAAGCTTTTCTGCGGCCGCGAGTCTGGCAAGGGATTCCTCCTTACCAAGGAGAGCCATGAGCTCCGTCGCACCACCCGGTGTGGCGGCCTTTCCGGAGAGAGCCGTGCGGATCGGCCACATAACGAAACCGGTCTTATATTCCATCTCTTTGGCAAATTCGGAGAGCCGGGTGAAGAGGGAATCGTTATCCCATGCTTCCTGCTCCTCCAGAACCGGCAGTACTTCGCGGATCAGCTTCAGAGAGCTTTCGGTATTTGTCTTCATTTTCTTATGGGTATATAAAGCAATATCATATTCCGGAACGGCTTCAAAGAAGTCGACCTGTTCCCGGATATCCGGGAATACTTCAATTCTTGTCTGAACCATGGATGCAACCTTCCGGAAATCGATCGGACGGTGGATCACATCCTGCAGGATCGGGAGTGCCTTTTCATAGAAGGCCTCCGGATCCATTTTTTTGATATATTCGCCGTTCATCCACCGGAGCTTCGGGATATCCAGAACCGCAGGGGATTTGGAAATATGATGATAATCAAAGGCTTCCACAAGCTCCGGCAGAGAGAAAATCTCCCGGTTATCCTCCGGCGACCAGCCGAGAAGAGATACAAAGTTGATCACAGCCTCGGAGAGATAGCCCTGCTCCAGAAGATCCTCGAAGGAGCTGTGACCGCTCCGCTTGCTGAGCTTCTGATGGTTTTCATCGGTGATGAGCGGGCAGTGGATATATACCGGAACCTCCCAGCCAAAGGCCTGGTAGAGGCGGTTGTACTTCGGAGCGGAGGAAAGGTATTCATTGCCGCGCACAACGTGGGTGATGCCCATCAGGTGGTCATCCACAACATTTGCAAAATTGTAGGTCGGGTAGCCGTCGGACTTGATCAGGATCATGTCATCGAGCTCCTCGTTGGGAACCGTGATCTCGCCGTACAGCTCATCCATAAAGGTCGTTGTTCCCTCGGTGGGATTGTTCTGCCGGATGACATAGGGCTTTCCTTCGGCCAGATTCTTTTCGATTTCTTCCTTGGAAAGATGGAGGCAATGCTTATCATAGCGGCTGACTGTCTTTCCTTCCACCTCGGTGGTGAGAGAGCTGAGGCGCTCTTCGTCGCAGAAGCAGTAGTAGGCCTCGCCCCGTTCAATCAGCTTCTTTGCATATTCCAGATAAATGCCCTGCGCCATCCGTTCGGACTGTACATAGGGACCGACGCCGCCATCCTTGTCCGGTCCTTCATCCCAAAGAAGGCCGGTCTCCACCAGCGTCCTGTGGATGATATCTACAGCGCCTTCCATTTCGCGCTGCTGGTCCGTATCCTCGATCCGGAGGATGAAATCGCCGCCCGCATGCTTGGCAATCAAATACGCATAGAGCGCAGTCCTTAAATTTCCGACATGCATCCGTCCCGTCGGGCTCGGCGCAAACCTGGTCCTAATCTTCATACTTATATACACTCCTTTTTTGGTTTTGTGATCCCATAATTAATAGGGTCCCCCCATCGTTGTTTTTTCTTCAGCTGTGCTATGGGGATTCCGGAATTGTGTACTTCAGCCTTTCAATATCAGTGACACAGAGAAACAGAGATGCGAGGGGATATGTCCGACAGTCGGCACTTAGCGATTGGCTGCCTTTGGCTGACAGAGCTTAGTGCCGCTACTGTCGGTCCTGAGCGCAAGCGGCCCTGAGCACTCTGTTTCTCTGTGTCACGTGGCTCGCGAATTCCGAATAACATAATAGCACAGCAGAAGAAAAAACACTACGAAATTTTTCTTGAAACATGAAATGCGTAATGGTATACTTGAAAGAGCGCCGAGAAGGCGAGAATGATGAACGTTCGAAAGGAAGGGTAGAAACTTCATGGACCTTGGTAACATTCTTTTTACAATTGGAAATCTAAGCCAGGCTACAAGCATTCTCCTGATCTTTGCCGCCGTTCTTTTTATATTCCTTTTGTTGCTGATCGTGATCACTATAAAGGTATTCCGCAGCGGAAAGGATGATGGAGAAAGACGGGCTTCCCGCGATGAGGATGATGACGATGATGAGCCGGAGGAGGAAACGGTATCGATTCCCGCTCCGAGGCCGAGAGATCCCTTCCCGACTTATGAGGATGATACAGATGAAGATGAAGGCCCGGATTTCAGTGAAGCGGGAACAACCGTCCTTTCCACAACGGAGAAGGATCCGGATATCCGCAAAATCGTAGAGGAAACCCAGGCGGCCGTGAACCAGGCCATTGAGTCCGAAAGGACAGAGGCCAGAAATAAGGCTGAACAGAGAAAGGCAAAAGAGTCCGCTAAGCAGGCGCAGCCGAAGCAGCAGGATAATACCCTGGATTTTGCGGAGGTAAGACGCCGTCTGGCCGAGCAGGAAGCACTTCATGAAGAAGACGATGTACCGCCGGATATGTCCGATTACGATATATCCCAGGACAGTGCGTTTGCCTCTGACGGGGAACCGGTATTTGAAGTGGATAATGAGGAAGCCAGTGAGGAACCGACTACCGTGATCGATAGTCCGGCCTTCCGTGATCCGGATTTGGATGACGGCTTTGAGGATGAGGACCTGGAGGATGAGGAAGCAGAAGATATTCCGCCGAGAAAGCAACCACCCAGGAGGAAACCGGCAGCGCAGGCAGAACCGTTCCAGGCTCCTCCGGAAGATGATCTGCTCGATGAGGAACATGTGACCTTTGGTGAGCAGATGTCCATGGACCAGTATCTCTCCGCACAGCCTGATGAGGAAGAAGAATCGGATGAATATGCGGATGCATATCAGGATGAAGAGCTGATGGAAATCGATCCGGCAGACGATGAGCCTACAGATCCCACACCATCGGGAAGACCGCGTCCCGCGCAGAAGGAATCCACCGCCGGCAGCGGAAAGATTACGGTGAACCCTGTGAATGCGGTTAATATCCAGACTGTAAATGCTGTCGGACGTGTCAATACGATCAATCCGGAAGCAGGCATCAACGATATGCATGAGGTGGAGGATTTCCTGACGGAAAATCCTGTACCGAAGAAATCCAAGAAGAAGATCAAAAAGAAGGATGCCAAGTTTGAGGCTCGTTTCGGCTCCCGTGAAGGTGAAATCGAAGGGGCAAAGTACTTCTGGTATAACAGCCAGGATATTGAGGGCCTTTCCCGGAAAGAGGATATGTATTTCTACTGCCATTACTTTGAGCAGCCTGAAAAGGCCGTGATGGCACTGGTTACGGAAATGTATGACTGCGGTTTTGTCAGAACCGAGGAAATTCAGAAGATTGCCTTTGGTGTACAGTTTAAGTCTATCGGCATGAAGGAAATCTTAAGTGCCAGAGACAATATCAGCTTTGATAAAGCAAAAGTTGTCAAGACACCTGATGAAAAGGACAGACGGGAGATCAGTAAGAAATGGTGCGAATATGTTGACCAGTTCCTGGGTATCATCGTATTCAATGCGCCAGTGAATGTACAGACCGTGATCAGGGACCGGTTATATGCTTATGGAAACCATGATCCCGAGGTGCTGATCTACAGCCCGCAGTAAAAAAAGTATTCAAATCGTCCCCCTTGCGACCGTAGTAAAGTGGCAAGGGGACGTTTCTGTTTCAACTCACGCCCGGGCAACCGGCGTTCTTGAATCGTATGGTTAGAAGGAGGATATCATGAGTAAGTCACTGGAAGAGATCAGATTGGAGACGGAGGAAAGGATAAACCGCGCGGAGAGCACGGAAAGCCTGGATGAAATCCGTGTGAGTGTTCTGGGAAAGAAGGGAAGCCTCACGGAGATCATGAAGACTATGAAGAACCTTCCCCCGGAGGAAAGA
>CACYDN010000291.1 GCA_902773185.1 uncultured Lachnospiraceae bacterium
ATGGGGCGACGTGATCAGCGTAAACGCAACCGATATTATTCATGTAGGCGAGACGGGTATCGGCAGCCGGTTGGCTCTTTGATTCGCTGGAGAGAACGCGTGAGGCTGCAAGGGCAACCGCGAATGGTACTGTCAATAGTTTTTCGCAAATTTATTTCTAAGCAGAACCGCCTAAGTGCCTAATACCTGGCTGGGCATTTCCCGTCAAGGATGCTCAGCACAACGCCTGTTCTTGACGGGAAATGATCAGGCTGGTACCATCCAGCAGGCGGTCTGCGCATAGCTCTGCTATAGAATTGAGTTTTTCTATTTACAATGCGTTTTTAGGAAGCTGCTTGTTCATTCTCCTCTTCGGAGATTAACATTATTCTTAAGTGCTCCATGTTGAGATAACGCTTGCTTCCCCAGTTACTGGATGCCACATAACGTAATCTGGCGCATACCAGCATTAATGCTGATTCGCCATCCGGAAATGTGCCAACAACCTTTGTTCTACGCTTGATTTCTTTATTGAGCCGTTCAAGAGTGTTGTTTGTTCGGATTCGGGTCCAGTGTTCCGTCGGAAAGCTCATATACGTGAGTGTTTCAAGAATGCTGTCCTCAACTTTCTGAGCAGCCTTGTTAAGCTTCATACTCCTCAGCTTTTCGACAACTTTTGCAGCTTTTTCCAGTGCGGCTTCCTTGTCCTCCTGGGCATGAATAGCCTTGAGCATCTTAGCTACTTCCTTGGATTTATGCTTTGGAGTAACCGATAAAACATTGCGATAAAAATGCACCGTACAGCGCTGATATTTTGCATCGGGAAAAACCTCTCCAATGGCTTCGACCATTCCAAGTGCTTTATCACCTGTGATAAGCTTTACGCCTGAAAGTCCGCGGGACTTCAGCCATACAAAGAAGTTTTTCCAGCTTTCCAGATCCTCTTTTAGACCTTCACAGGCACCGAGGATTTCTCGATAACCATCGTTGTTTACTCCTATGGCGACGAGAACTGAGCAGTTTTCAAATTCACCACCCCAACAGCGCTTGAGGTATATTCCATCGACAAAAACGTATGGATATTCCTCCGTGATAGCACGATTACGCCAGTCCTCGATGTGCTTATAAGCTTTTTTGTTGAGGTTACTGATTGTGCCGGGAGACACTTTGGTGCCCCATAATGCTTCGGAGATATCTTCAATTCTGCGGACAGAAACACCGGCAAGGTACATTTCAATCAATGCTTCTTCCACGGAAGTTTCCCGGCGCTTGTAACGTTCTATGATGGACGTTTCAAAGGTTAAGCCCTTGAGTTTAGGAATCCGAAGATTCACTTCTCCGGAAGATGTAGTAAATGAACGATCATAATGGCCGGAACGATAACCTTTACGTTCTTCATCCCGGGCATAGCGATCGGCGTTGACTAACTGATCGGCTTCTGCATCCAGCATGGCATTTAAAGCCTCCTCAACGCTGGTGCGAACAAGATCTTTTAATTCGGTATGGATTACTTCCTGATTTACCTGTATAATGTTATCAGACATAGTTCATGACTCCTTTCGAATTTTGTGTGGTAACTCAATTCTACTCGTGAGTCGGGGCTATGTCTATTTTTATTTGAACACTAAGCGGTGCTCAAATGAATTTGCGAAAACTATTATACGTTATCTATACGATGCAGCTTCTCTGGTTATTGTTCCTTACCATGCTGTCCAGGGTTTCATAAACATGATTATCTCCATCAACCATATCATATCTTTGCATTTTAGATTCCTCCTTTTTGATAAAAAAAAGTGCCACTATCAGCTTTTTAAAAGACTGACTTTGTCAACCTTTTAAAAATTCAGCCCTGACTCGTGAGGGGGCTTACTGATAGAGGCACGTGTGCTCCTATTAGATGGATGGCGGATTAATTCCTAATCCCGTATCATCCTTTTATTCAATTACACAATCAGTATACCATATTTCAAAATAGTATACAAGAATAAGATAAAACAGGCAGGGAAGTGACTCCCTGCCTGTTTTGGGGTAGATGATTTATGAACACATGAACTTCCAAGCAAATGCTTTGTGCTCCCGTTTCTAATTCACATCAGCACTAGAAGGTCATCTTCACGTCCTGTCTCTTCACGGCATCTGCCTCGAAGAGCTGTTCTTGCGTAGCGCCCATCATTCCGGCAACAATGCTGTTGGGGAAGATGATGATCTTGTTGTTGTACGCAGTTACATTTGCATTGTACAGTCTGCGGGCTGCCTGCAGATGCTCTTCCACATCCACTATGCTTCTCTGCAGCTCTGCGAAATTCTGGCTGGAGCGAAGCTCCGGATAATTCTCAGCCAGAAGACGGATCTGGCCTGACAGCTGATCCATCCTGCCGGATGCTTCCTGTCTTTCGTTCATGGTCATGCCGGAACGAAGCCGAACCAGCTGCGTCAGGGTTTCTCTTTCGTATGCCTGATAACCCTTCACAACATCCAGCATCTTAGTCAGTACATCATATCTTTTTGTCAGCGCAACATCGATACCCGAAAGCGCTTCCTTTACCTTCAGTCTTGCGGTCTTAATGCCGTTTGATGTTGAAATAAACCAAACGATGATCAAAAATACCAGTACAAGAATACCAATTAATAAATACTTCATATGCTCCTCACTTTCTGCCGCTCCCTGCGGCAATCTTTCTTATCACTATTCTATTTACAATCCACTCCTCGTCAGAATATCCTTTGCGGATGGGCCGTCCGGCGGCATGCCTTCCGGCACCTGGCCATATTGCTGATTCATCTGTGGATTCTGCTGCTGAAATCCCTGCTGCATGCCCTGCTGTGGCATCCTATTTTGTTGCTGCAGCCTATTTTGCTGCTGCATGATGTCGATACCGGCCTGCATTGCTGCCATCGTCCCGAAGCCCATGTTTCTCTGATTCTGCTGCGGCATTCCCGATTGCGGATTCCCCTGCCCGGAAGGCATCTGCGGTGCAAACCGGATATCCCGTACCACGGTGATGATCCTCTTGATATCATCGATATCATTCTGCACCTTTGCCATTTCCTCCGGATAGGAAATCTTATTCGTTGCCCGCTTTGCATCGAAGGCATCGTTGTTCGGTTCCTTCACGCCGATGAACATTCTGTTTCCGGAAAGATGGATCGCCACGTTTCCATATCTGGCTAAGAGCTTATCCATCCGCTCCATGAACTGCGGTGTCAAAAGATAAAATGCATCGTGCTCGCTTGCACTGAGTACATCAAAGCGTTTGTTAAATCCAACGCTCTCCATTTTGATCTTATGCATCTTCATGTTATGCGGCGCCCTGGCCCGAAATGCGAAGTTATCGGAAAAGATCTGTACCGACAGCACCATTTTTTCGGGAAAGTCGATGACGATCATCCGTCCGTCAAAATAGGTCGTGGTGTGCGACGATTTTCCGGTTGAAGTATGCTGTTGCACCTTCACCTGCGACATTTCGAAATTGACGCCGTTATAGGTTGCCCGGATATAGTCCTCCGAATAGAACCGGTTGCCCATACTGCATAGGCCAAACTCTCTGACTGCATCCGAGGTAAAACCCTTGTCCCAGTAATAAACCACATTCTGGAAGTTCTGCCGAAGCGGTCCCTCTACAAACAGCTGCTTGTAGATCATCTTGAACGACCTTCCGGTATTCCGCGTTCTGTATATACCATACAGGACAAGGGCGAAAGCAAAGAAGATCATAACCGGCGACAAGACGGTGAGCACCATGCAGATCACACCGCATCCGATCAGGACAATGCCGAAATTCTGCTGGCGTTTGATCCTACCGAGCTCTTCCATGGAACCGGCCACGCCCATCGACCTTACGTCTGTATTAAATTCTGAATTTCCCTGCATGTTTCACACCTCCTTTCTTCCCGGTGGAGTGATTCTCCTAAAAATTATAATAAAGCGAGACTCCACCTATAGCCCTTACGCTATAGTTCAAGTCTCGCTGATTACCTGCATAACCGGATTTTTAAATCGTGATGACGATCCATGCAACCCTGCCGAAACGGCCTGGACGCTACTCCCTATCGCTATATTGAAGAGGATATTATCACAACCCCGGCCCGTTGTCAAGAAAAATCGACAGCAGGCCGGGATGTTTACGTCATTTATATCGTCTCACTTTGTATGGGAGCTACTTCAACCGTAGCCTCTTCCTCCTCCGCATCGATGTCCACATCGCGCATATCCTTTTCGCGGTTCATGGCATCGTAGAGGCAGGGTACCATGATCAGGGTCAGGATGGTACCGTAGATCATACCGCCGACCACAACCATCGCCATGGGACGGCCCATCTCCGTTCCCTGTCCGTAGCCCATCGCCATGGTCGACATGGAGATGACCGTCGTGAGGGCCGTCATCAGAACCGGACGAAGTCTGGTCTTGGAGGCCTCCACAATTGCTTCCTTTTTACTCATACCGGTACGCCGGAACTGGTTGACCGAATCAACCAAAACGATACCGTTGTTAACGATGATACCCGACAGCATGACGAAACCGATCATGGAAATGACGCTGACCGGATTGCCTGTCAGATACAGTCCCAGGAAACCGCCCGTAAAGGCCAGCGGAATCGTAAACATGATGATAAACGGCGACAGAAGACTCTGGAACTGCGACACCATGATGAGATAGATCAGGATGATAGCCAGAAGCAGCATGAGCATGAGCTGGTACATGGCTTCATTAATGGTCTCATCCTCACCCTTCATCTTGACGGAATAGCCCTCCGGAATATCGAGGTCCTCCAGCTTGTCACGGACTTCATCCGAAACAAGACCGATGTTATAGCCGTCATCGATAGCCGCGGTAACATTGATATATCTGGACTGGCTGTCACGAAGGATCCGGGACAGCTCCGCCGTTTCACGGAAGGTTGCAATATCCGCAAGCGGGATATTCTTTACCTCCTGCGTGATCGGATCCGTGTAGGGGAAAGTCAGCTTCTTCAGCGCATCCGTTGTAACGGCCGCCTGCTTATCGGTCTGTACGTAAACATCGTAGTCCTTCACATCCGTGGAAACGGTCGTAGCAGACTGATTGCTGGCCAGCTCCGCATAAACGATCTGGAATACCTGCGCAGTTGTCATCTTATATTTGGCAGCCTTTTCCCGGTCAACCGAAATGACGAACTCATCCGTCATATCATCGAGGCCGTCCTCGACGTCTTTTGTTCCCTTTGTATTTCGAAGGATTTCCGCCGTCTCCGACGCAAGCCGCTGCATGGTCTCCAGGTCGCGGCCCTTTACCTGGATGGAAATACCGCTACCGCCCAGGGCAGACATATCCATCATATTGGTCTGAACTTCCACATTGCAGCCAAGGTCCTCGGAAAATGCCTCAATCTTCTCCTTCATTGTTTCATTGGAGGTTTTGGCGCCTTCCTTCATCAAAATATACATCGTGATGGTGTTCGGATTTGTGGCACTCATCATCGTGAGACCGGTACCGCTTCCGCTCATAACGCCTACCGTCTCCACATCATCGATGGTCATAACACGGTCCATAAGCGTATCCGTATATCCCGTCATCTCGGCAAACGATGTTTCCACATCCTCATACGGCGTCAGATTGACAGAAATCTGCGTACCGTTCATTTCCGGCATAAATTCCGTACCGCGTGAAAGCGCCAGGAAAACAGAAAGCACAAGCATACCGATCAGTACCAGGAACACAAGCGGTTTCCATTTCAGCATCTTGCTCAGGAATTTTCCGTAACGGTCAAGGAACTTATCGTAAAGCTTATGATCCTTCGGCTTCGATTTCCGGAGCATGCCCTGCGCCATAGCCGGCACAAGGGTAAGTGCCACCAGAAGACTGGCCACAAGGGTGTAGCCGATGGTCAGGCCCATGTCCACAAACAGCTGCCGGGTGATACCCGAAGTAAAGACAATCGGGACAAATACGCAGATCGTGGTCAGAGTTGAAGATGTGATGGCACCGGCCATCTGTCCCGCGCCGTAAACACAGGCCTGCTTGACACTCTTCCCCTCATTCCTTAGGCGGAAGATGTTCTCGATCACGACGATCGAGTTATCCACCAGCATACCGATACCCAACGTCAGACCGGACATGGAGATGATGTTGAGGGAAATATCGGAAAAGTACATCAGTACCACGGCAAAGACCACGGAAAGCGGAATGGCACAGGCAATGATGAGCGTTGGCCGCAGATCCCGCAGGAAAAGCGCCAGCACTATAATTGCCAGAATGGCGCCCACCAGCATGTTCTTCACAATGGAATCTACGATAATATCAATATAAACACCCTGATCCATCAGAACAGCAAAGGAAATCTCCTCCTCTTCCGTTCTCTTCAAGCTCTTAAATTTATCCTGAATGGCATCGGTCACATCTCCGGTTGAATAGCCGGTCTGCTTCTGGAAGGTCAGAATGATACTGTCCTCTCCGTTGACCTTTGCATAAACCTCTGCGGAATTGTTCACAACCTCCACATTGGCAATATCCGAAAGACGGATGGGTTCAAATCCATCCATGCCAAGATCCAGAAGTACGAGATCCTGCAGATCCTCCGGACTCGAGATGGCATCGCCGATCTTGACCAGATACTGGCCATCCTCGCCCATGGCATTTCCGACAGGCATGGCAAAGTTCTGGGCAACCAGAAGCTGCTCCAAAGTAGATATGGAAAGCACTTTGTTCAGATCCGCCGCACTCTTTGCCGCTTCCTTCTGTTCAGCAATCTGCTTTTCCGCTTCTTCAATACCGGAAAGGCCCATGGACATCTGCGTCTGACCCTCGGCAAGCTGGAGCGAGCCCATGATCTCGCTGCGGTTCAGCGTCGTCATGGCTTCATCTATTGTTACTTTACCGGATTCAATCTGACTTTTTGCTTCCTGCAGGGTTGCGAGACCGACCTCCGTCTGCGCCTTCATCCCGGCAAGGGTTTCAATCGCTGCCGGAATTTCATCAACGTTCAATGCTTTCACACCGTACGCGGAAAGGATGGCGGACTGCCCGGCAAGTTGCTGGTTTAATGCCTCAATCTGTGCCTGTTGCTGCGCAAGCTGTGCCTTTGCCTCGTACACTGTCATACCGGTGGACTCCTTAAACTGTTCTTCGTTCATGGTACCGTTCTCTACCAGACTGAGCACGGAATTAAGAGATTCCGTCTTTTCTTCCGCCTGTTTGGCACCATCGTAAACCTTCTGCAGACCATCAATGGCCGCTGCAAGGCCGGTGATCGATGATTCGAGCACCGGAATCTGCGCTTCGATATCGGAAGCGGAGGTATATAACTGAATCTTCTGCGTATCGAGCTGTGTTTTTGCGGAGCTGATCTCATTTGCCAGACTGCTCTTACCGCTTTCCAGCGAATTCTGTCCGCTCTCCAGCTCTGCCTTCGCACGGGCTACCTCACTTTCCGCATCGCGGAACTGGCGGTCAATGGCCGAACTGATCTTTTGGTTCAGCTCATCCACCTTATCGGAATCGATGGTGACCTGAATGGTCTCCTTCACGCCGCCGTTGGCGGTAACGGATGCAACACCGTTTACGCTTTCGAGCTGCGGCGCGATCTCATTATCCACATACAGCGCCAGCTCGGTGGGACTCATCCCCTCTACACTGACGGAGGCGATCATGACAGGGATCATCTCCGGACTCATCTGCATGATGATGGGCGCGCCCACCTTGTCATCCATCATGGCCGTCGCCTGATCCACAGACTGCTGGATCTCAATGATGACCGAATCCATGTTTGAACTTTCCGCATACTGCAGAACGATCAGCGAATAGCTGTTGTAGGACATGGAATTGATCTTTTCCAGATTCGCGGTGGTCGCAAGCGCCGCCTCCAGCTTGGCTGTTACTTCAGACTCAACCTCCTCCGGACTTGCACCCATGTCCGTTGTGATAACGAGCACGTAGGGAAGGCTCATCTTCGGCAGAAGATCCGTAGTCATCTTCATCAGCGCCACCACGCCGAGGACGATTACCAGAACCACACCTACCAACACCGTATATGGTCTTTTTACACTAAACTTAGATAACACGATACACTCCTGTTCTTTTCTTCTTCAAGGCCGCTTTATACACATCCGTTCAAATGTACAATTATAAAAAACGGTTGCATAACGTATTGTAGCGTTAACCACGCAAGAATGCAAACTTTTCCGTCCTTCCGCAATCAATCGAGTAGGGCGGATTTAATCCCCCTACTCGATGATGCGGGCTCGTCAAACAGGATACCACATAAATGTGTATCCTGATGACTCG
>CACYDN010000292.1 GCA_902773185.1 uncultured Lachnospiraceae bacterium
GTAATAACTGAACCCGATGTAACTTTGCGTGTCCAGCGTCACTTCCATCTTCAGCGTGGAAGAAGAGTAATTCTGTCCGACATTTCCACATTTGGCATAGGTTCTTCCATTCGCGGTTTCAATCACCCAGGGATTTGTTTCTTCATTTATAAAAAAACGATTATCCGGACCTGTGTAGTATACGGCATCTGCCATTCCGGACGCAGAATGCCGGAGCCGCACATTATCCACACGGTATTCCACAAAGATGACGTCCGACCTGTTCGATTCTGCACCGTCTCTTACAAATTTCCATTCCAGCTTATGATGTCCCGCCGGAAGAACGAATGTGTTTTCCGTCCACGCGGGATCCTCCCCCTTCGCCAGCGGTTTTACAAACCGGCGTATTTCTCCGTCCACATAAAAGTAGCCGCCGGCCGTCTGTGATATATCATAGCATCTGAGGAAATCGTCAAATATGATTTCTGCCGAATCCGTAAGATCCACTTCCAGTGTTAGAGCACTCTGCGAATCGGCAAAACGGTTGGCAGATGCAGCATAGTTCCTTCCGGTTTCCGGATCTGTCGCAACCGTCCAGGGATAATCCGCATCATTCTGAAAACTGAGTGTGCCGCCGGTAATATTCAGCGC
This sequence comes from uncultured Lachnospiraceae bacterium, assembly GCA_902773185.1. Classification (GTDB taxonomy): domain Bacteria; phylum Bacillota; class Clostridia; order Lachnospirales; family Lachnospiraceae; genus Eubacterium_Q. The sequence goes on from CACYDN010000292.1 coordinate 631, forward strand.
ACCATCCAGCTTCGCCTGTGAGGGGGCATCCAGTGTCAGAAAACGGACGTTATCCAGGCGGAATTCTTCAGACCTTTCCAGCTGCTCAAGCGGCTCCCCATATCCGTTCCACTTTATATATCTCCACTTGAGCACATGGTGTCCTGCTTCAAGAACAAAATATTTGGTTTCCCATATGGGATCCTCATAGTCAGGAGGGTAATAAGTGGGTCGCAAAAACTCCGGGACATTCTTCCACTCTTCCTCAAAGATTTCCCTACCGGGATCCCTGAGTGGCATTAAGTGCCTTCTTTGATCTATTTCAAAATAACAGCCGTTAGTATCATCACGTTTCACATCAATCCAAACATCAAATAAAATCTCTGTCCTCTCCGGAAGATCGACTTCCAACGTCACGGAGCTCGACATATCATCCACATAATTGACAAAAACCGCATAGTCTACGTCGGGCTGGCTTTGATCCACTGAAGTAGCCCAGGGATGAGAACTGTCATTCTGAAAAGAGAGCGCACCACCCGGAACATTGAGCACATTATCCAGCTGCGTATCGCCGACCAGGATTTCATCCTCCGTTGCCGGTACGGTTACGATTTCCGGCTGATCTGTCTCAGTAGCAGATTCCTCCACTGCCGGTACCACTGTGATTTCAGGCTGCTCTGTCTCAGTAGTAGACGTTTCCTGCTCCACCACCTCTTCCGGATTGGTTATCATTTCCGGATTGACCTGATCAACTGTTATCTCTGATTCTTCCGGATTGGCTGCGTCTGCCGATTCCGCGATTGCTGCATCAATATCGCTCGGCGCAGCTGCACCGGCCACACTGCCGCGAATGGGCAGAAACAGACTCAGCACCATAGTCAGCGCCATCAGCCAGGCCAGCCATCTCCTCCTTCTTTTCTCTTTCATTTCATATCCTCCTGTTAAACCGAAAATAACTATTTTCGCAATATTCAACGGGACTCATTCTGCCCGTTTCGATGAGAAAGCAAAGTTTCCCTTATATCACGAATTTAGCATACCGGAACGTATTTTTCAACAGGAGAACGCCCGACAGGTGTATAAAATTAATACAAATTCCACGAAATGTCTAACCTTTTTTGATTCAAATTCTGTGAGTCCAGTCACTTATACTATCTACAGTTTCTAAGCTGATAGACCAGCACATCTTTTTCTGCGGAATCCTCTTCTTCCTTCAACCAGGAAAGGGCTGCCTCCCGGTCAAGTGAAAAACCCTCTCCAAGAATATAAAACATCGTATCGTAAGACCCGCTGAAGGGCTTCGCTACTGCACATTTAACATTTCTATCCAAACCGTATACGGATCGAACAGAATAATTTGCCGTAAGAAGAGACCTGCCATTGTCAAACAGCGGTGCAGGTCTATATTGATCATTTTTTTTAGTGCTGATGAATCACCTTACCAAAACATCCTTTGCCGTCAGTTTTTCGCCGGGAAACCGAAACCAGATATAATCATTATAGGAAACCCCATGCGTTTTCCGCACGATATCCAGCGGTCTGTAGGCGGAAAGACCCAATGCAGAAAGGATATCCTCCTTGTCCGGCCGGTTCTCATCAAAGCACCGAAGCCGCAGTACTTCATTCAGCTGGTTTCTGGAAATCTGTTCCGCATAGAAGAGCTGTTTTACCGGATGGAACAAATACCGTGATACATGCACACGTTTTCCTTTTGCAGATACTCTTGAGGCGAGCTCATCTCCCCATAAAACCTCAAAATGAATCTCCTCAAGTTCCGGCCTGATCAGTTTTTCTACGCTTTGCAGATTCTTATGCAACACATCCCGAAGTTCGAGAAGCCTTTTATATTCTTTCATTGCCTCAGACCTTCGCTGGATCCGCAGCTCTGCTTCTGCCGCGGCTCCGGGCTCAAACGAACCAATGAGACGGCATCTGTTCTTATCCTTTTCTCTCCACTGTTCATAATAGTAAAGCCTACTCTCTATTTTTTTCACAACAATAGAACTGGCCGTCCTTCCCAGATCATCCAGTTCAATATCCAGCCTTTTCAGTTCATCTTCCGTGCGGCGGAGCATATCCTGCACTGCTGAATATGCTACTCGAATCTCGTCCATCTGCCTGTCCTCCCATGGAAACCATTTCATAGCTTCCCATATGATACATCTTATGCTTCTTTGGCCATCTTTCCGAGCACTATCATAACATACATATATTATATTATCAATATTATGTATGTTAGTTCAGAAAATAAATAAGGACGGTGCTTTCACATGCCCCTAACCAGGCAAATGAAAGTACCGTCCGATTCTGTATACTTAACTTTATCTTAACGTATGATTTTGAGCTATGTTTCAGGCACTTCAGACGAAGCATCCCTGTCACAGAACAGCCTTCATACCCTTCACATACTCCGCAAGTTTTGCAGGCGCCTCGGAGCCATGCTCCGCAACGATGCGCACCATGGCGGAACCGACGATCACACCGTCCGCGAGCTTTGACATTTTCTCTGCCTGTGCCGGTGTGCTGATTCCGAAGCCGATGGCCGCCGGCGTATCTGCTGCTTCCTTAATCAGACCGAGGATGGATGCAAGGTCAGTCTTGATTTCGCTTCTCACACCTGTTACGCCAAGAGAAGAAACTACATATATAAAACCGCGGGCCTGAGATGCGATTGTCTTGATCCTGTCTTCGCTTGTCGGCGCGATCATGGAGATGAAGTCGATTCCATGCGCGGCTGCCACCTCATCAAACTCATGGCGCTCTTCAAACGGACAGTCTGGGATGATGATTCCGTCCGCACCGGCCGCCGCTGCCTTTTCGAAAAACCTCTCCGATCCGTAATGATACACCGGATTGGCGTAGGTCATCAGAACGATGGGCACCTCCGATTCCTTCCGAAGCTCGGCCACGAGATCAAACACCTTATCCGTGGTCATTCCGGAGGAAAGCGCACGGATATCCGCCTCCTGGATGACCGGTCCCTCCGCGATCGGATCTGAGAAGGGAATACCTACCTCAATGAGGTCCGCACCGGCCTCGATCACTGCCTTAAAGTTCTTCACACTCGTTTCAAAGTCCGGGTCTCCCGCGGTCAGAAACGCGATGAATGCTTTTTTATTCGTAAACGCATTTTGTATTCTGCTCATGCTGATTATCCTTTCGTTTCAAAATGATGTACGGCGCCCACGCATATACGCACCTTCTCGCGCGGACATGGAACATATTTTTCTGAAGAAAAATATGTTCCTACTCATAAATTTCAACGCCGCGGTAGCGCGCGATCGCAGCAACGTCCTTGTCACCGCGACCGGAAACGGTACATACGATGATGCTGTCCTTCGGCATCTCCGGCGCGATTTTCATCACATGCGCAATGGCGTGCGCGCTCTCGATTGCGGGGATAATCCCCTCCTCGCGGGAAAGAAATTCGAATGCGCGAACCGCCTCTTCATCCGTGATCGGAACATATTCCGCACGGCCGATGGAAGCAAGATACGCATGCTCCGGACCGATACCCGGATAATCCAGACCCGCGGAAATACTGTAAACCGGCGCAATCTGGCCGTATTCATCCTGGCAGAAGAGCGATTTCATGCCATGGAAGATGCCCAGCGAGCCATTTGCCATCGTCGCCGCATTCTTTGGGTTGTCTACGCCGAGACCGGCCGCCTCACAGCCAATGAGACGTACGCCCTCATCCTTAATATACTCATAGAAAGAACCGATGGCATTGCTGCCGCCGCCCACACAGGCGATCACGACATCGGGAAGCTTGCCCTCGGCCTCCAGAATCTGCGCACGGCTCTCCTTACTGATGACGCTCTGGAAATCCCGCACGATGGTCGGGAACGGATGCGGTCCCATAACAGAACCGAGAACATAAAGCGTATCATCCACACGGCTGGTCCACTCGCGCATGGCCTCATTCACGGCATCCTTCAGCACCCTCGTTCCGGTCTTTACCGCATGCACCTTTGCACCGAGAAGCTCCATCCGGAACACATTCAGCGCCTGGCGCTTCGTATCTTCCTCGCCCATGAAGATTTCGCACTCCATATCCATCAGAGCGGCCGCTGTCGCCGTCGCAACACCGTGCTGGCCGGCACCGGTCTCGGCGATGACGCGGGTCTTGCCCATCTTCTTTGCCAGAAGCACCTGACCGAGAACGTTGTTGATCTTATGGGAACCGGTATGATTCAGGTCCTCACGCTTCAGATAAATCTTTGCGCCGCCGAGGTCTCTTGTCAGCTTCTCCGCATAGTAGAGCAGGGACGGGCGTCCCGCATATTCGCGGTTCAGCCGATCCAGCTCAGCCACAAATGCCGGATCATTCTTATAATGCTCGTAAGATGCCTCCAGCTTATGAATCTCGTTCATCAAAGTTTCGGGGATATACTGGCCGCCGAACTCTCCGAAACGTCCTACTACATTTTCTTCGATGTCACTCATGTCTTTACTACCTTTCTTCTCCATGTACACGAACGTAAGCTCGTCGTTTATCACTTTACTGTCGAATTTTATATAACCGCATTTTTGATATAGAGAAATATTATCAATACTTTTCGTACTTGTAAACAGTTCATATCGTTTTTCGGGATAACACTTCTCGATTTCTTCCAGAAGATGTCTTCCATAGCCCCTATGCTGCCTGGTCGGATGAACCATCAGCTTTCCGATATACACGGTTCCGTCCTTTTCCGAGGCACGGACCGATCCGATTATCCTTTCGCCTTCAACAAGCTTCAGAACTGTTCCCGCTTCGAACTCTTCTATCACTTCTTCGAGCGTTTCCCGAAGCGGCGGGATGTCCCTGCTTTTAAAAAGGGCCGCCTCACTTTGGTAGGCAAGATATTGGAGCTGCAGGATTTCCTCTAAATCCTTACGTTCCGCGTGAGATATGCATGGCTCAGTCTCACGTTCAAGTTCTGCGCGTGATTTGAGCGGCTCAGTTTCACGCACAAATTCTGTATCAGATGTGTGCAGCTCAGCCTCACGCACAAGTTCCACGAATCGGCGCATCTTCTCCGGGTCCTTCCTCTTATCGGTCTCCACACCGGAGCTTACATCCACACCGTACGGATGAAGCGCACGGACCGCCTCTTTGATATTATCCGGGTCGAGACCTCCTGCCAGAAGGTACGGACGTTTGATTCCGCCCAGCTTACGCCAGTCAAAAGTCTCTCCGGAACCTGTCCCCGAATCCACCAGTACCAGATCTGCAGCCGAATCCTCGATTTCCGAGATACTGCCGATCTTGTTGATGTTGAAGGCACGGATGATCTTAATTGATGTATCGACTGTGGCGTTAGCTGTAGTGTCGGCCACGGATAAGGCTTTGGCGTCAACCGTAGCTTCGACCGGATGCAGCAGACTTCTCAGTTCTGCAATATAGCTGTCATCCTCACTTCCGTGAAGTTGAGCGACATCGATGATTCCTTCGTTCATGAGTTCCGCCACAAAGTGTACATCTTCATTCACGAATACGCCCACTGCTTTTATGGCTGGGTTCAGTCGTCGTTTTAAGGCTCCTGCTGTTTCCTTATCCACATAACGGTGGCTGAAATCCGCAAAGACAAAACCGATGAAGTCAGGCTGCCGTGCATTTACTGCATCAACATCCTCCGGCCTTGAGAGCCCGCAGATTTTCACTTTTGTTTTTGATTCATTACCCATGACTCATCAATCCCTTAGCTTCAGTTGTTTCAATCTCTTGCTCAATGCCGGCTTCTCAAATTCCGGTATTCTGACAAATCTTCAAATTCCTGTAACCCTGTTCGTCACACACTCTTACAGCTCAGCGCTAAGCACCGGCTCACACTTTCTTCATCTCGGTGATCAGCGCGGTCTTGTCGCTGCTTCGCATCAGCATCTCGCCGACAAGAACGGCATCCGTCCCATTCTGTTTCAGGATATGCACATCCGCAGGAGTTGCGATCCCGCTCTCGGAAACAAAGAGAATATCGGAAGGAACCATGTCACGGAGCCGGATACTGTTTGTGATATCCACCGAGAAATCCTTGAGATTTCTGTTGTTGACTCCCAGAATTCTTGCACCGGCCGCGAGGCATCTCTTAACCTCCTCTGCGTCATGCGCTTCGAAAAGGCAGGATAGCCCAAGGCTGTCGGCGATTTCAAAGTAACTCTTTAACTCCTCGTCCGAGAGGATTGCCGCGATGAGAAGCACCGCAGATGCTCCCATCACCTTTGCCTGATATATCATGTACGGGTCGACGGTGAAATCCTTCCGCAGAATGGGAATCTGCCGCTCTGCCGCAATCTCCCTAAGATACCTGTCATTCCCCCGGAAGCGCTCCGGTTCCGTGAGACAGCTGATGGCATCCGCGCCGGCCGCCTCATACTCTTCCGCAATCTCCCTGTACGGAAAATCCTCCGCGATCACGCCCTTGGAGGGAGAAGCCTTCTTTACCTCTGCGATTACAGAAAGCCCTTCCTTAGCAAGTGCTTTTTCAAAGGGGAACGCAACCTGCGTCGCAGACATTCCGCCCCCGGCCGGTTCCGCCAGCTGTGCACCCGCAGCGTCCGCCTGCAAAAGCTCATCCGCCCGAATTTTCTCCGCCTGCTCCCGCAGCACCTCCGGCGCCACCAGGAGCTTCTGCTTTTCAATTCTTATTCTTGTACTTTCTGCAAGATCATCCAAAATCATAATCAATTTCCTTACTCATTTTCCAAAATGGCTCAACATAGCCGTACCTTGCGTTTTTTCCTACGGCACTAAGCAACCGTTGTACTTGCGTTTTTATTTTGTAAGCTCAGGCAGGTAAATGCACCTCTAATCAGAGGGAAAACAGCTTCGCGAGGAACATTTTGAAGTGATCGAGCGGAGCTGTTTTCCCTTGAGCAGCATTTACCTGCCGTACTCTCAAAAC
>CACYDN010000293.1 GCA_902773185.1 uncultured Lachnospiraceae bacterium
AGTCATCAGGATACACATTTATGTGGTATCCTGTTTGACGAGCCCGCATCATCGAGTAGGGGGATTAAATCCTCCCTACTCGATTGTGAGGAGTACAAAGAAGGATGAGGAGTAGATGCTCACAACACCGTTTGTTGGTGAGTACGGCATCCTCCTTTGTGTTAAATGTAATTATTACACCGATATATTTCGGTATATTTCATCCTTCCGTCAATGCGGTCGGAGCGCATGAGCGAAATATAGTCCGGTGCCATGGACGAAGCCGGCACCTGCGTGCGACGCCAGTTTCCGGACATCTCTCGCACAATCGTAATGTGCGCAGAGAATTTCTTCCGGTCGAAGGGGATTTTGGCTTCATCCAGTGCCTCGCGTACCCGGCTCACAAGCTGCTCCAGCTTAGGTTCTTTTTCCAGACCAATCCAAAGAAGGTTTCCGAAGGTTCCCAGCCCGGAAAGCCGCATTTCAAATGGTTCGATTTTTACATTTGCAAGTGCTTTTTGGATAGGTCTTGCATCAGGCATTTCCCCTATAAACGCAAGTGTGATGTGCAGATTTTCCACAGGAATATATCGTCCTCGCACACCTGCTTTTTTCAGCTGATTCATGGTTTCTGTAATCCCGCGACGCATTTCCGGCGAAAGCGGGATGGATATGAATAATCGCATTTTTTCTAAATATCCTTTTCTGATTGCTTTGTTAACAAACTCATTATAGTAGGGAGCTAATTAGAAATCAATAACCCCTTCTGTCTCCGGACAAAGAAGATTAGCAGGCGAAGAAGAGTAGCGGGCGAAGAAGATTTCCGGGTGAAGAAGAGCGTCGGCCGATAGAGACAAAGCCGTAGAAATGGAGTATAATAGAGAATGCAGGAAAATCCGGAAAACGGAAAGGGCTGCGGTAGAAGAGAAGATGAAACAGACCAAATCGGTGGGGGAAAACATGCATTACAGCGTTCTGATCATAGATGACGAAAAAGAGCTTTCGGAATATACTGCGCGTTATTTTAATATGTCCGGTGTAACGGCGGCCTATGCGCTTTCGAAGGAAGAGGCGCTGCGGTTTCTGGACGAAAACACGTGCTCGCTCATTCTGCTCGATATCAATCTCGGCGAGGATTCCGGCTTCGAGCTCTGCCAGCTGATCCGCAGCAAAATGAATATCCCGATCTTTTTCATCAGTGCGCGTTCGGCGGAGGATGATATGCTTCTGGCGCTTACCATTGGCGGAGATGATTACATTACGAAGCCCTATTCGCTTTCCATTCTTCTGGCCAAGGTACGGGCGGCTCTGAAGAGGTATGAAGCGGCAGAGGAGAGCCTGAGGAATGCATCCGGGGAAGGCCGGAAGAATGCGGCGGAGGAAGGAACCGGAAAGAGCGGAGACAAAGAGGAGAGGGACGAAGCATCCCACGTTGTTTCACTCGGAAATACCAAGATCGATCTGGCCCGGGCCATGGTGATACGTGACGGAAAGGAAACGCCTCTTAAGGCGATGGAGTTCCGCCTTCTGGTCTATATGCTGAAGAACCGTAACCGAATCATCAAGAAAGATGAATTCTTTGAGAAGGTCTGGGAAACAGAATACGTGGGAGATGTGACGCTCAATGTGCATATCCGTCATCTGCGGGAAAAGATTGAGGAGGATCCCGGAAATCCGGTTTACATAAAGACGGTTTGGGGAACAGGTTTTATTTTGGATGACGGTGGCCGGACTGAATCGTGACCAGTGGGAAACACATGTATCATCGGATGGCGGTTTTCATGTTCCGATGGGAAGGATAAGGTTTGAAGACAAGATTTCTACTAATCTACATGCTCATATTTGCCGGACTGGGAACGCTCATTTGTGTCAAGATTGCCAGAGGAAGCGTGGAAGAACTTTCGGCGTATCCGACGGAAATCAACCGGCTGGTCATCCATCTGGGGGAGGACTGGGACAGTCTGGCCGAGCCGGGGAAAAAGGAAGAGCTGATACCGCGTGGGAAGGTTCCCGGAAGCAATAAGGAGATTCCGTTTGATTATTCTGTGATCGATAGGGACGGGAATCTCCTCTTATATACCAGGGACGGGATTTCCACATCTGTTTCCGCAGCTTCGGCACATTATGATGTGATCCGGGATATTGAAAAGGATGGAGAGGTGATCGGCCGTCTCTTGGTTCATAATCCCTATCTGGAACAGCAAAGAATCCGGGACAGACGGCAGGCACTCATGATGGGGACGCTGCTTCTGGCGATGCTTCTTTTTTCACTGGCTTACTTCTTGTTCCTTCGGAAGCGGATCGTGAAGCCCTTCGACAGGATGAAACATTTCGCAAAGCGTGTGGCCGCAGGGGATCTGGATACGCCCCTCCTGATGGACAGGGGACATGTTTTCGGCGCCTTCACGGAAAGCTTTGATATAATGCGCGAGGAGCTTCGGGCTTCCCGGGAGCGGGAGGCTGAGGCCGTCCGCAGCCGGAAAGAGCTGGTAGCGGAGCTTTCGCATGATATCAAAACACCGGTTGCATCCATTAAGGCCATGGCAGATGTTATGAGCCTCACCGCGAAAAATGATATGGAGCGGGAGACAATTGAAGCCATCAACGGAAAGGCTGACCAGATCGATCATCTGATTTCCAACCTGTTCCATGCAACACTGGAAGAGCTGGAACAGCTGGAGGTGAATCCCGAGGACGTTAATAGTTCGGATATCCGGCAGATGGTGAGGGAAGCGGATCATCGGAAACGGGTGACAAAGCTCGAAATAAAGGATGCGGTTGTCCGGGCGGATGCCTTAAGACTCAATCAGGTGATCAGCAATATCATAGCCAATTCCTACAAGTATGCCGGGACGGATATTGAGGTCGGAAGCAGGATTGAGAGGAAACAGATGCCGGCAGGCTCAGACGGACAGAAAGTGAAAAACGAAAGCTTCCTTGTCATCGAGATCAGCGACAGGGGCGGCGGTGTGCCGGAGGCAGAGCTTGAACTGATCACGCAGAAGTTCAAACGCGGCTCCAATGCAACCGGAAAGGATGGCTCCGGCCTGGGACTGTATCTTTCCGGCTATTTCATGGAAAAGATGGAGGGAAGTCTCGAATGTCTGAATCGGGATGGCGGCTTTACGGTCCGCCTCAAAATTCCGATGAGTTAAAAAACAGTTAAAGATTTTGCAAAGTAATTAAATTTCGGAAACGGTATAGTAAAACCATGCAGAAGAGAAACTGCATGGTTTTTCTTATACGAATAAGAATGTGTAAGTATCAAAAGGTTTGTGAGACTGCATCAACGAGTTAGGATTTTTATCTATTCGATAATACGGACTGAGTGAAGGAGGAACGCCATGAGTGCGAAAGAAGTGATCATTAAAACCGATAAGCTTTCCAAGAGCTTTTCCGTAGGGGGAAAGCAGCAGCATGTGATCAAAAATCTGGATCTGGAAATCTATAAGGGAGATTTCACGGTGATCATGGGATCCTCCGGTGCCGGAAAATCCACTCTGCTTTATGCTTTGTCCGGGATGGACCAGCCGTCCCTCGGCAGCATCAACTATGCCGGAAAAGAAATCACAAAGATGAACGATGACCAGCTGGCCGTCTTCCGCCGGAAGCACTGCGGGTTCATCTTTCAGCAGATTCACCTGGTGGACAGCATGAGCATCATGGACAATGCCATCTCCACAGGCATGCTGACCGGCCAAAAGCAGAAGGACTTAAAGAAGAAGGCGGAGAAGCTGTTTGACCGGGTTGGGATTTCGAAGGATATGACGGAAAAGTTTCCGTCCCAGCTTTCCGGCGGCGAGGCGCAGCGGAGCGCCATGGTCCGGGCCGTGATCAATGATCCGGATGTGGTCTTTGCGGATGAACCGACCGGTGCGCTCAATTCCTGCGGAGTGAAGGCCGTTCTGGATGTGCTGACAGAGCTGAATAGAAGCGGTCAGTCGGTGGTCATGGTAACGCATGACATCAAGTCCGCGCGGAGGGCGAACCGGATCATCTATCTGCAGGATGGCGGCATCCTCGGCGAGTGTGACCCGGGCGAATATGTGAGCGGTGACAAGGCGCGGCATGAAAAAATCAGAAAGTTCCTGGAACAGATGGGATGGTAAGATAAAAGTGACCGGAATGATGAAAGGGAATGAGAAATATGCGTAAACTGGTGAAGGCTAATATTCGAAAAGACAGAAATGTGCTTGCGGCATTTTTGCTGATCATTATTCTGTCGTCCATGCTGCTTCATACAGGCCTTTTCGTGAATCAGTACGATGCCTTGTACGATGAAAAGAGAAAGGACAGAGGAATCTGCAACGCGGAAATCTTTGCGTACGGTGACGGGGAGGTTGTACGTTCCGTCATGGATCATCTCAGCCATGTGACGGACTATTCTTTGTCCGATATCATCCGTTCCGGAAAGGTGAACCTCTATTCGACAAAGAAAGACTTTTCGGAGTCCAGAAACGATGTTGTGGTCCATTCCGTAGAAGATGCACATACCGCGCATGCGGTATTCCTGAAAAGGGATGATACGCTTGCCGGCCCCCGGATCTATCTGAATCTTTATTTTGCTTCGGCAAACGATTTGGTGATCGGTGATGAAATCACCCTTGATGTTGAAAATCTGGAAACAGAAACCTACACCGTGGCGGGTATCTATGAGGATATCCAGCAGGGAAATCCCTATGCATGGTGCTCCCTATGTCTGGACGAGGAATCCTTCCGCAAACAGTATCAGCTGGCGGAAAAGGCTACGGAAGAGGGAAAGGATCATGTAAACCAGCATGAAATTCTCGCGACCTTCGTGGATGGGATGACGGAAGAGGAAGGTCTTCATGATACCATCAGCGCGCTCGAGGATGCGGGCGTCATGACGTATGGATTTACGATCGAGCTGGCGAAGGTCGGCTACGTCAGCATTACCAATATCCTGGCGGCCTTTATGACCGTTTTTGCCATTATCGCTATGGCAGTCTGCTTCGTCATGATCATCTTTACAATCAATAATAATATCGACCGGGATGTGCGGAACATCGGTGCACTTCGGGCAGTGGGACATACGAACGGCCAGATCCGGACAGCCATGCTTCTGGAATATCTGGTGATCGGTGCGGTCGGCGCAGGCCTCGGAACGCTTCTTTCCTATATCCTGATGCCGGTGATCGATAAAAGCCTCCTCCGGGCGGTCAACGGTATGTTCTGGGAGAACAGATTCTACCCGGGAATCAGCCTGATCGTCATTTTCAGCATGATGGCTGCGATGGCCCTTGTGGTATTCTGTTCTACCAGAAGGCTTCGGAATCTGCACCCGGCAACGGCACTTCGTTTCGGCCTTCAGTCGAACAGCTTTAAGAAGAATTATCTTCCGCTCGCAACCACAAAGGGAAAGCTCAATCCTTTGCTCGCGGCGAAGAGCATGCTGCAGAGCATGGGCCAGAACATGATCATCCTCGGTGTAGTGATCGTGGTATCGTTTATGACCATCTTCTCCGGTATCCTGTTCTATAACACACGGGTGGATATCACCCGGTTCCAGCAACTGATTGACGGGGATGTTCCCGACGGAGTTGTAATGTTGAGTTCGGCGGATTTCGAGGGATGGCAGGATGCGAAGAAGCAGGTGGCGGAGGTTCCCGGTATCTCGGAGGCCTACGGATACAGCTGGCATAACATAAATGTACAGGGGCGGGAGACTTTTACCTTCTACACGGATGCACCGGAATGCCTGCAGTGTGGTGTTTATGAGGGGCAGATGTTTCGTGAGGATAATGAGGCTGTGATTGGCCGCCTTCTGGCAGAAGAGTTCGATGTGAAGATTGGTGATGAGATTGAAGTGGAGTGTTCCGGCAAGAAGGCCAGGTTCATTGTGACCGGTTTCCAGCAGTCTGTTATGAATATGGGCCAGAGAGTCTTCATCAGTGTCGATGGTGCGAAGCGGCTGGGCATTGAGCCGTTCTTCAGTGAAATTCGCGTCCGCGTGGACGGGGCAAGCAGAAAGAGTGTTGACCGTGCACTGGAACTCGCTTCGGATAAGCTCGGCAGTACATGTACCGGCGTAGATAATGTTTACCGGTATCAGCGGAGCAGCGAAAATCTGACCATGTTTGTTGCCATGCTTCTGATCCTCCTCCTGATCTTCGTGAATGTGGCAATCATCTACCTTGTGATCAAGCTTCTTCTGAAGACCGTATTTATCAAAAAGGAAAAAGAGTTTGGAATTAAGAAGGCGGTGGGCTTTACGAGCCGTCAGCTCCGGCTTCAGCTGGCGATGTCCCTTTTCCCGGTGAGCCTCCTTGCATCGGCAGGCGGCGCCGTGCTTGGTTTCTTCCTGGTGAATCCGCTTCTTTCCATGGTCCTCGGCGGGTTCGGTATTGCGAGCGCCAACTTCATCATCTGCCCGTCGCTGATCCTTCTGACCATCGCGGCTGTCGGCATCCTCGTCTTCGGCATGACCTACATCATGTCCGGTCGGATGAAGAAAGTCTCGGCATATGAGCTGATTCAGGAGTGATTGTTGCGCTTTTGTTGCCCCGGCTCTGATTAAATGTTAAACTAGATAGTAGTGTCTTGATTCTCGGCGGACTGTCCGAATGAGAATCCTGGGAATACCGTTTTATGGAGGTGATGACATGGCAGAGGAAATCCGGGAGCAGGAATTAGACCTGCCGGATCGGGAAGAAATTGAAGCGGATTACAACAGAAGGTATCCGGATAACAATGTTATCGAAAATGATCTTCCGTCCTATGAGGAATTGGAAAGAGCCAGAAGGAAGAATCCGGAAGATGAAGGACCTGCTGTTCTTGCCAATCAGGAAGAGCAGAATAACAACGTGGTCGAAAATGACCTTCCGTCCTATGAGGAATTGGAAAGAGCCAGAAGGAAGAATGCCGAGGATGAAGGACCGGCTGTTCCAGCCGATCAGTATGATGTACCAGCCGATCCGCCCGTTTCCAAATTAGACAAGCAGAAACGTTTGATGCAGGTCTGGTCGGCAGCGCCACTGGCAAATGAGGTGGCAGATAATATCAGGAATAACTCCAAAGCAGTAATTTCATTCAACAAAGCTATGAACGGCGTAAAGGAATTTCAGGATTCTGTCAGGCCGTATAATTCCTTCGGCAAACAGGAATCCATCATTCCGGATCAGAATCAGATTGATGGACTCAGGGGGCAGATGGAAGATGTTCTGGGATTGATCGGAATGTGTAAAGATACGTTTGCAACACAAAACGTTCCGAAGGAAGCATTGTTCTATATGTCGCTCGTGGAAGAAAAACTCCTCGACGATTATGGTGTCATGGGAAAGATGACGCCCGGCGCGACTCTTTCGGAAGCGTCGAAGAAGTTCGGCGCCCTGAGAGCAAGATATGGCCTTGTTCCGAAAACGTCGGATGTGGTTCCTTACAGAGAAACACCGGTAGAGGCACCGCAGGACGAGTATTTGGAGACGGAGTTGCAGCATCAGGAGATGGAGCTGGATCTGGAGCTCGAGCTTGAGATTGGGCAGCAGGCACCGGAGTATGAGGTACAGGAATCGGAATATCAAGAAGCTGAGCAAGGGACGAATGTACAAAGTCAGGGACAGGGTATTCAGAATCAGAGGATTCCGGAACGGAATCGAAAAGCTCCATCGCGTCGGCGACCCGTTTTTGATCTGGGAGAACTTCTCGAAGAAGCAAATAAACTGTTTGCCGATGCGAAGAAGGCGGATCCTTTCTATATCATGAATGGTTCTCCGGAATATAACCTGATGAAGGCGGCGTTATCACAGCTTGCTTCTTTTGTAGCAAGTATGTGGAAGAAAATGAATGATAAACTGTATGCTTATCCCAATAAGGAATTGAAAAAAGATTTTCGTGAACTGACGAACCGGATTGAGAATGTTATGGACAGTGCGAAGGGTTACCTCGATAAAAAAGAAGGGGAACGGCAGGATGATCTGAAAAGAGGCATCAGGAGAGAAAATTCTGTTGTAAGACAGCCCTTTGAGCAGACCAGAATCCGTGTGGCCATTCATGTCTATGCGAATATGTCTGAGTTTTCCGTGAAAATGGGTGTCCGGAAAAATGTGACTCGGGATCAGGACATGATGGCACGTTGCAATGAGCTTCTGTCTCTCAACAGTAAGAGAATGCTCAATGAACGTGTTGAGCGTGAACGGCGTGAGAAGAAGCGGAGGCTTCAGCAGAAGAATGCCCGGATGAAGGCGAATGCAAGAAAGAAAATGAATGTAAAGAGGAAAAAGAGCATTTCTGCGGCCAAGAAGGGCCTGAAGCTGAATCTTTTCCGATAATGCAACCATTAGCTGCTTAATCTGTAGGAGTACCCTAGTATAACGATTCTTAAATAACTGGACCGAATGCTTGCCTGCTTTCCCATGGCGCCCTGGCATTTCATGCCAGGCAAGTCTTGCAGTGCAAGACTTGGTTTTGCCTAAGCAA
>CACYDN010000294.1 GCA_902773185.1 uncultured Lachnospiraceae bacterium
ATCCTTGATATCGGCGGTCAGGATATGAAGTGTATCAAAATCCGTAATGGCGTTGTCGATAATGTTATGCTGAATGAGTCCTGCTCCTCCGGCTGCGGTTCCTTTATTGAAACCTTTGCCAGATCTCTGGATTATGAAGTAAAGGATTTTGCGAAGATTGCCCTCTTTGCCGGTTCTCCGATCGATCTGGGAAGCCGTTGTACCGTATTCATGAATTCCAAGGTAAAACAGGCTCAGAAGGAAGGGGCAACCGTGGAGGATATTTCCGCCGGTCTTGCATACTCCGTTATCAAAAACGCTCTTCTGAAGGTTATCAAGCTGACAGATCCGAAACAGCTCGGCGAAAAGATTGTTGTACAGGGGGGTACCTTCTACAACGATGCGGTTCTCCGCGCCTTTGAGCTGGTTTCCGGCCACGAAGCAATCCGGCCCGATATTGCAGGTATCATGGGCGCCTTCGGTGCCGCTCTCATTGCCAGAGAAAATCAAGCGGAAGGCAAGGCATCCGGTACCCTCGGCAAGGCTGATGTGGAAAGCCTGACCTATGAAACCCGCATGGCCCGCTGCGGTCTCTGCACCAATAACTGTCTTCTGACCATCAACCAGTTCTCCGGCAACCGCCGGTTTATCACCGGTAACCGCTGCGAGCGCGGCCTTGGCATGAAGAAAAACGCCGAGAACCTGCCGAACCTTTACGAATACAAGTTCAACCGTCTCTTTGGTTATAAGCCGCTGGACAAGGAAAAAGCCTTCCGCGGCGAAATCGGCGTGCCCCGTGTACTGAACATGTATGAGAACTATCCCTTCTGGTATACCTTCCTGACAAAACTCGGATATCGGGTCATCCTTTCTCCGAAATCTTCGAAGGCCATTTACCAGCTGGGCATCGAATCCATCCCCAGTGATACGGAATGTTATCCGGCTAAGATGAGCCACGGCCATGTTATGTGGCTGATCAAGAGCGGCCTTCGGACCATCTTCTATCCCTGCATCCCTTACGAGATGAACGAAACGCCGGATGCCAACAATCACTACAACTGTCCGATCGTAACCTCCTATTCAGAAAACATCAAGAACAATATGGAGGAGATTGAAACAGAAAACGTTACCTATATCCGTCCTTTCCTTGCTCTGGATAATCCGGAGGCACTGAAGGACCGTATGTACAGAGAGTTTATCAAATATACGGATATCACCCGAGAAGAGATCTCCCGGGCAATTGATGCAGCCTATAAAGAAGCGGAAGCTGTGAAAAAGGATGTCCAGAAAAAAGGTGAAGAAACCCTCGCCTATCTCCGGAAAACCGGAAAAATGGGTATTGTTCTGGCCGGCCGGCCGTATCACGTGGATCCCGAGATCAACCACGGCATCCCGGAAATGATCAATTCCTTCGGTGCTGCCGTTCTCTCCGAGGATTCCATTTCCCATCTGGGCAAGGTGGAGCGGCCTCTCATTGTTTCCGACCAGTGGATGTACCATTCCCGCCTCTATAAAGCCGCCAGCTACGTCAAGACCGATCCGAACCTGGAGCTGATCCAGCTCTTCTCCTTCGGCTGCGGCCTGGATGCCGTAACCACGGACTGTGTCAATGACATTCTTTCGAAATCCAATAAGATCTATACCGTCCTGAAGATTGATGAAGTATCCAATCTGGGTGCAGCCCGGATCCGGATTCGCTCTCTTCTTTCCGCTGTAAAGGTTCGCCGGAAGAAGCATTATAAACCGCTTCGGACAACCACGGATTATAAGCGTGTAGAGTTTACCCGGGAAATGCAGGCCGAGTACACCGTACTCGCGCCGCAGATGTCTCCGATCCACTTTAACATCCTGCAGCCCGCTATGCGGAAGCTGAATCTGAATTTTGTCGCTCTGCCGGATGCCACAAAGAATACGATCAATGTCGGCCTCAAATATGTCAATAACGATGCCTGCTATCCGTCCATCATCGTAATCGGACAGCTTATGGAGGCTATCCAGTCCGGAAAGTATGATACCTCCAAGCTGGCTGTTGCCATCACACAGACCGGTGGCGGCTGCCGGGCAACCAATTATATCGGCTTCATCCGCCGTGCCTTTGAGAATGCGGGTCTCAGCTATATTCCGGTTATTTCCATCAGTGCGCAGGGACTCGAGAAGAATTCCGGCTTTAAGGTCAATCTCACCGGTTTAAAATGTGCGATGCATGCCGTTCTCTACGGAGATCTCTTTATGCGCGTGGTTTACCGGACCCGTCCTTACGAAAAGGTAAAAGGCTCTGTCAATAAACTGCATAAGAAATGGGAAAGGATCTGTATCCGGGATATCCAGCGCGGTTCCCACAACTTTGGCCGCATCTGCCGGGATATTGTCAGGGAATTCGACGCGATTCCGATTTACGAGGATGTGAAGAAGCCGAGAGTCGGTATCGTCGGCGAGATTCTTGTAAAGTTCCTGCCTTCAGCCAATAATCATCTGGTGGATCTTCTGGAACAGGAAGGCGCGGAAGCCGTGATGCCGGATCTTCTGGATTTCCTGCTCTACTCACTCTACAACAATAACTACAAGCATGAATTCCTCGGAAAGTCCAGAAAATCGAAATTCATCGGCAATACCTCCATCTGGGTACTGGAAAGACTAAGAAAGCCCATGTCCAATGCGCTGAAAAAGAGTAAACGGTTTACACCGCCGACGCCGATTGCGGAAATTGCGGAATATGCAAGGCCTATTGTTTCAATCGGTAACGAAACCGGTGAAGGCTGGTTCCTGACCGGCGAAATGATTGAGCTCATCCACAGCGGTGCTCCGAACATAGTCTGCTGCCAGCCGTTCGCATGCCTCCCGAACCATATCATTGGAAAGGGTGTCATCAAGAAGCTTCGTGAGGTATATCCGGATTCAAATATCACGCCCATTGACTTTGACCCCGGCGCATCCGAGGTAAACCAGGTGAACCGCATCAAGCTGATGCTTGCCGCTGCGAAGGATAATATGAAAAAATAAGTTCTTTGACCAAACAAAATGACCTGTCGATATGAACAAACGATAACCCGATGTAATATCGTACCACGGAGGTTATATGAAAAATATCAAGATCATTCTGATTGTCGCCTTCAGCGTTCTCATAAACGTGATCGGAAAAGGCTATGCCGTAAACCATGACCTGCCCTTCTGGCTGGATTCTTTTGGTACGGCCTTTTCCGGTTATATTCTCGGCCCCTTCCCGGGCGCCTGCGTTGGGCTTGCCACAAACCTTATCTATTCCATTGAACAGGAAAATACCCTGTATCTTTATGGTCTCACCAATATTATGATCGGTATCATCGCCGGTATTTCCGGCCGGCGCGGACGTTTTCCGTCCCTTTTCGGCACTATGACAGTGAGTGCTTTTATTACCGTGGTTTCCGTCATGATTTCCGTACCGCTTAACTTTTACTATAACAAAGGCTATACGGGGAATACCTTCGGTGACGGTGTCATTGAATACATGATCCGAGGCGGTTCCAACAAATATGCAGCCTATACCCTGGGCGAATTCTATATTGATTTTGCCGATAAAGTCTTAACGCTGTCCGTTCTCAGTCTTACCATATTCCTGATCCGTCTGCTTCGAAAGCATCTTCCCAAAAGAAAGAAGAAAGCGGCAGCAGCCGCACTTCTCATTTTCTGTCTTCTTCTGCCGGGCTTTCTTTTTGGCAGCCTTGGTATGACTGCTCTTGCCGATACCAAAACCGAAGAAGAAAACAAAACCGCCTCCAACACGGAAGCTTCCAAAGAAGAACAAAAAACGGATATGACCTCCGAAAATACAAAAGAAAACTCCCAGGAGAATCTCCGGAACAGCTCCGTTATTGATTTTCATTCCTATTTCCAAACGGTCTATAACAATACCAACGGCCTTCCCTGCGGATCCGCCAATGATATTGCCGAAACAAATGACGGTATGCTCTGGTTCGGTACCTATGCCGGTCTTTACCGTTACAACGGTTCCGAGTTCCATTGGATGAACAATTTTGATTCCGTCAAAAACGTCAACTGTCTCTATGTCGATCCCGAAGGACGTCTTTGGATCGGTACCAATGACAACGGTCTTTCCGTCAGCATCAATGAGACCATCACCAATGTACTCGATACCACCAGCGGTCTTCCCTCCAACTCCATCCGAAGCATCGTGATGAGCGAGGACGGAAAATACTATGTCGGCACCTCTTCCACCATGCAGGTTCTGGAGCTGAACGGCGGTCTGCGACTTCTCAATGAGATTCCCGAGGTGGTTTATGCCCACAGTCTTTCCGCAGGTGCGGACGGCATTGTAGCGGCCGTTACCTCCAAGGGTGAGCTCTTCCTTTTGCGTGACGGAAAAGCCATTCTCGGTCCTCTATCCTGTCCCGGGGATGAAATCTATACCTGCTGTACCTTTACCGACGACGGACTTCTGAATGTCGGTACTTCCGGAAATATCGTATATGCCTATTCCGTTGAAAATGATCAGCTGGTCAGAAAATCAGCCTATATAACCACCGGTCTCAGCCATATCAATTCCATCAGCCGGATCACCGGAGATTATCTCTTCCTGTGTACGGAATCCGGCATCGGTTTTCTGGATGACACAAGACATTATACCTATGTCAATACCAACAGCTACAACAACTCCATTGATCACATGACCATGGATTATCAGGGAAATTTCTGGTTCACCTCCTCGCGTCTGGGACTCCTCCGGCTCTCCCCTTCCGCCTTTACGGATCTATACGGATATGCCGGTCTTGAAAGCAAGGTTGTTAACGCCGTCACCAAATGGAACAACAAATATTACATCGGTACCGATTCCGGTATGGATGTTCTGACCCCCGGCGGTGCCGAGGTCGCTTTTGATACCGTTCGGAATACCCTTCAGGATGTCAGAATTCGTTCCCTTTATACAGACAGCCGTAACAGTCTCTGGGTATCCACCTACGGAAAGGGTCTTCTCGAAGTCACCGAGGACGGGAAGGAATACTGGTACAATGCAGCAAGCGGATTCTCCGACTGGGTCAGATGCGTGGATGAACTATCCGACGGTGCGATTGTTGCCGCCGGAGACAATGGCGCTCTCTTCATCAATGACCACAAAGCCGTATATCTTCTCCCCTTTGGCGGAGATTTCCTCGATTCCATGATCCTCTGCATCCTGCAGACAAAGGATGACCGTATTCTTGTCGGAAGTGACGGCGACGGGATTGCTATTCTGGAAAATCAGGGCGTTAAGAAAAAAATCACCACAGAAGACGGTCTGTCTTCCAACGTTGTCCTTCGCATTGTTCCCGCAAAGCAGCTGGGCGGATATTTTATCGTCACCAGTAACGGTCTCTGCTACATGACCGAGGATGAAAAGATCACCATTTTGAATCAGTTCCCGTATTTCAATAATTATGACATCTGGGAAACGGATGAAGGAAAATGCTTTGTTCTCGGCAGTGCCGGTATCTATGTCATGAATGAAATGGATATCATCAATAATTATGCCGGCTCATACTACGAACTTCTGGATTCCCAGCGCGGTCTCCTTGCGGCTCTGACGGCAAACTCCTGGAACTATCTGGATGATAACGGTGACCTTTACTTTTCCACTGATGTCGGTGTTTCCGTCCTCAATCTGAATGACTACGGCACCGTACAACGTTCTTACCGTATGAAGGTTTCCTCGGTCACGCTGGATGGTACAACAGAAATGGTGGAACGCGGAACACCGATTTCTGTCGGCCGTGATGTGTCCCGCATTGAGATTTATCCTGAGATCATCAACTTTACGGTTGAAAACCCCTACGTCAAATATAAGCTCGACGGATTCGATTCCGTTGAAAAAACGGTTCCGGCAAATGAACTTACTTCCATCATCTACACGAACCTGCCGACCGGCAGCTACACGTTCCGGATGTCCATCTTGGACAGCAATCAAAACCTGATTGAGGAAAGTACGTACCAGATTGTGAAGGAAGCCGAAATCTACGATCATTTCTGGTTCCGGATCTACATGCTCCTCGTTCCGGCCATTGCAATCGCCTGGTTCACCTGGTTCCTGGCCAGAACCAGAATGCAGCGTACATTAAAGCTGCAGGAACGGGAACTGAGTCTTGCCCACAAGCAGTTGGAAATGGGTAACCAGACCATTCTTGCCATCGCCCGTGCCGTGGATGCAAAGGATGAAAACACCAGTCTTCACTCCCAGCGTGTATCGGAATACTCCGTTCTTCTGGCGCGCGAGCTCGGCTTCTCCAAGGAGGAATGCGAAAACATCCGCCGTGCCGGCCTTCTTCATGATATCGGTAAGATCGGTATTCCCGACCGTATTCTGAATAAACCCGGCAGGCTGACAGATGAAGAATATCAGATCATGAAAACACACGTTTCCCGCGGCGGTGAGATTCTGAAAGACTTCACCCTGATCGAGCATGCGGATGAAGGAGCAAAATATCATCATGAGAAATACGATGGTTCCGGATACATGACCGGCCTCAAGGGGGATGAAATCCCACTCTACGGCCGAATTATTGCTGTGGCCGATGCCTTCGATGCCATGACCCAGAATCGTGTTTACCGAGAAAAACAGGATATCAGCTATGTTGTAAACGAACTGAAGCGTTGCAGCGGAACCCAGTTCGATCCGAAGATTGCCGACATCATGCTTCGTCTTGTGGACGAAGGCAAGGTTCCGATCGGTGATACCCAGATCCTGAAGAGCTATGCCAATGATATTGAACAAGCAAACAGCCTCAGTAAGCAGAATGAATGGAAGGAGGATAAAGCATGAAAAGCTCTAAACTAAGAATTAACCTTCTCTCCTTCCTCCTTTGCCTGATTCTCGTCTCCGGTACGGTCATACACAAAACCTGGTTTGCAAAGGATGTAAATGAAAATCGTCATATTACCGTCGGCTTTGTCTTTGACGGCGACGAAAGCGCACCATATTCCTACAACTTTATCCGCGCTATTCATCAAATTGAATCCCAATACGGGGATAAGGTGACCGTGATTCCGGTCAGAAATATTACGGAAGACCATATTGCCGAAGCGCTGGATACCCTTGCCGAGCAGAAATGTGACCTGATCGTAACCACCAGCTACGGCTACGCCGCCTATACGAAGGAGTTTGCCGGCGAGCATCCGGAGATCGAATTTATCGAAGCAACCGGTGACAACGCCAACACCGATCCGGTATACGATAATTACCATACATTTATGGGTGAGATTTATCAGGGCCGGTACGTTGCCGGCATTGCTGCGGGCATGAAGCTCGAAGAAATGATTCAGAATGGCATTATCAGCCCTGAGGAGGCCGTCATCGGATATGTGGCAGCCTTCCCCGTAGCAGAGGTTATTTCGGGCTATACGGCCTTTTTCCTGGGCATTCGTTCCAGAGTCCCCTCTGCCACCATGAAGGTCTGCTACACCAACAGCTGGGGCGACTACGTGATGGAAAAAGAATATACGGAAAAGCTGATTGCCGACGGCTGTGTGATCATTTCCCAGCACAGTGATACGATCGGACCCGCGGTTGCCTGTGAAGAGGCTGACGAACCGCATCCGGTTTACCATGTCGGTTATAACCAGAGTATGATGGATGTTGCACCAACTACATCTCTCATCTCCACACGGATCAACTGGACGCCCTACATCCTTGGTGCCGTCGATGCTGTCCTAAAGCAGAAAAAGATTGAGGATCATGTTTCGGGAACTGTCAGAGGAAATGATATGAGTGCCAGCTTCAATAAAAACTGGGTACAGATGGTGGAACTGAATACAATTATTGCCGCCAAGGGGACGCAGGAGGAAATCGACCAGGCAATCCGAAGCTTCAAAAACGGAAAAGTACATGTATTCAAAGGCGATTATATCGGTGTGAACCCGGATGACCCAAATGATATCTGGGATCTGAATACCGAGTTTAAGGAAAACAAAAACGCTTCCTCCCCTTCCTTCCACTACGTTCTAAAAGATGTGATCGAGATTGTGGATTATTCAGAAGCCGAATAAATTGAAAGCTCTGCAGATGCCGAAACATCTGCAGAGCTTTTTTCTTTGTGCGAACATATATAGTGTATAATGCTCACATATACTTCAACCACACTACTTACGGAATTTCTTCTTCCTCCACAAGTTCATAGGTTTTCATAAAACGAGCAAAGATAGTAGCTGCATCTTTACGTATCAGCGTACTCATCGCATTAGCATATACACCGTCTTTTTTAACCGAACCGGTAATAAGACCTTTGGCACCGGCATATTTCATGA
>CACYDN010000295.1 GCA_902773185.1 uncultured Lachnospiraceae bacterium
CGAGCGGAGCGAAGCAGCGTACATCTGCGAAGCAGATGCATGATTTCGCGAAGCGAAAGCATGGTACAATAGCCATGGGATTGCCCGTGCGTCATGCTTTTGTTGAGAATTTCGAAAAAACCGGAGCGGGTTCTCGTTGCCGGCGCAGTTCAGGAGAAAAAGATGAGGCAATACATAGTAACAGGAATGACGTGCGCGGCGTGCCAGGCCAGAGTAGAGAAGGCGGTAGGAAAGCTTCCCGGCGTAAAAGAGGTGAGCGTTTCGCTTCTCACAAATTCAATGGGTGTCGATGGAGATGTCAGCGAAGCAGATGTGATCCGGGCTGTTGAAGAAGCGGGATACGGCGCAAGACCAAAGAATGCGGCAAATACAAAAGAGAATGAAGCAAAGCTTGGTGCATCTGCGAAGCTTGCCGCTGAGGAAGAAGCCTTAAAGGATCATGAGACGCCGAAGCTTGTGAAGAGACTTGTCTGGTCAATCGGATTTTTGCTCATCCTTATGTATCTGACCATGGGCCACAACATGCTGGGGCTTCCGGTCCCGGCGTTTCTTGATCACAATCATCCGGGGCTTGCCCTTACCCAGATGCTTCTTGCAATCATAGTGATGTATATCAACAGGGCGTTTTTCATCTCTGGATTCCGGACGCTTTTCCACGGCAGTCCCAACATGGATACGCTGGTGGCGCTTGGCTCATCGGTATCCTTTGGCTGGTCGCTGTATGTCTTTTACAAGATGACTGTGATGATCACGGAGGGAACACCGAATGCGGAACTTATGGATATGTATCACACCCAGCTATACTTTGAGTCGGCGGCCATGATTCCTGCGCTCATAACAGTAGGAAAGACGTTGGAATCTCTGTCAAAAGGAAGAACCACGGATGCGTTGAAGAATCTGATGAAGCTGGCGCCCAAGACCGCAGTGGTAGAGCGGGACGGAAAAGAGCTTTTGGTGGATATCGATGAGGTCCGGACGGGAGACATATTCATTGT
The DNA here is from genome assembly GCA_902773185.1 of uncultured Lachnospiraceae bacterium. Classification (GTDB taxonomy): domain Bacteria; phylum Bacillota; class Clostridia; order Lachnospirales; family Lachnospiraceae; genus Eubacterium_Q. The sequence goes on from CACYDN010000295.1 coordinate 996, forward strand.
AAAGCCCGGTGAGTCGATACCTGTGGACGGAACGCTCATTGAGGGAGATACCGCTGTTGATGAATCGGCACTTACGGGAGAATCCATCCCGGTAGATAAATCCGTTGGAGACAGTGTCAGTGCAGCAACGATCAATCAGTCGGGATTCTTTAAGGCGAAAGCAAGCCGTGTAGGCGAGGATACAACCTTTTCACAGATCATCCGGATGGTCAGCGATGCAGCTGCCACAAAGGCGCCGATTGCCAGAATAGCAGATAAGGTTTCCGGCATATTCGTTCCGGCAGTGATAGCTATTGCAACCATCGTATTCATCATATGGATGATTCAGGGAGCCGGTACGGTATTTGCTCTGGAACGTGCCATAAGTGTTCTTGTGATCAGCTGCCCCTGCGCCCTCGGACTGGCTACGCCGGTTGCAATCATGGTGGGGAATGGCGTGGGTGCCAAAAACGGAATCCTGTTTAAGACAGGCGAATCTTTGGAATCCACCGGAAAAGTTCAGATTGTCGCACTGGATAAGACCGGGACGATTACGGCAGGCAGGCCTGAGGTGACAGATGTCGTCCCTGCGGATGGGGTTCCCGAAGCAGAACTTATCATGACGGCTTATCTGATGGAGGTAAGAAGTGAACATCCGCTGGCAAAGGCAATCGTAAACGCTGTTGCGGAGCCGCCATGCCCGGTGCAGCCCATCATGAATTGGAAGGCACTTCCCGGAAACGGCATATCCGCCGAGCAAAACGGACAGCCTTTATATGCAGGTTCCGGAAAGTATATTCGAACTGTCTGTAAGATTAATCGGGAAATGGAGCAGAAGGAGAAGCATCTTTCGGAAGAAGGGAAGACGCCGCTGTTTTTTGTAAGGGACGGTAAACTTCTTGGAATCATTGCCGTTGCCGACGTGATCAAAGAAGACTCTGCGCAGGCCGTAAAAGAGCTGCGGAATATGGGCATCGAGGTTGTCATGCTTACCGGTGACAACGAACGGACTGCACAGGCAATCGGGAAGCAGGCCGGGGTAGACAGAGTCATAGCGGGTGTTCTTCCGGATGGCAAGGAATCGGTTATCAAAAATCTGCAGAAATACGGAAAGGTTGCAATGGTAGGGGATGGCATCAACGATTCGCCGGCGCTTATGCGTGCGGATATCGGAGTCGCCATAGGAGCCGGTGCGGATGTTGCGGTAGACGCAGCCGATGTGGTACTGATGAATTCAAAACTTACAGATGTATCAGCGGCGGTAAGGCTCAGCCGGGGAACACTGAAAAACATATATGAGAATCTTTTCTGGGCATTTGCTTATAACATTATTCTCATCCCTATGGCGGCTGGACTGTATCGGGGAATTCAAATGAATCCCATGTGGGGAGCGGCTGCCATGTCCCTGTCAAGCTTCACGGTATGCATGAATGCTTTAAGGCTTAATCTGTTCAAGGTGCATGATGCATCGCATGACCGAAAGATGAGAAAAGCCGTATCGTTAGATGAATTATCGGATGGCAATGTAAACAAGGAAAAAACGGAGGAAAAGACGATGACAAAGACACTGAAAGTGGAAGGCATGATGTGCGTGCACTGTGAGGCGCGCGTAAAGAAGGCGCTGGAAGCTGTTGCGGGCGTTGAAAGTGCGGTGGCGGATCATAATGCCAATACAGCAGTCGTAACACTGAACGCCGACGTGGCAGACGATGTACTGAAAAAGGCAGTTGAAGATCAGGATTATAAGGTGTTGGGAATTGAATAAGCTACACCAGTTTTTTCAGGATATCTATATATTTTACTGTCAGCTGTGAGGGCGGAATGTTTCCCGGAAGGATATATCCAATCTCCATATAATCGTCCACCCGGAGCGGCTTAGCAACGATGTTCGGTCCGTTCAGTTCCTCGCTGATCACGCCGCTGCAGATCGTGTAGCCGTTTAAGCCGATCAGCATATTAAAAAGAGTTGCCCGGTCACAGACCACAAGCTCCTTATCACAATCAACGGTACTTAATATTTCCTCGGAAAAATAGAATGAATTATGGCTTCCCTGTTCGTAGGAGAGGCGCGGAAAAGGCTTCAGATCGTCAAGACTGATAGCCTTTTTCTTTGCAAGGGGGGAAGCCTTTCCGACAAATACGTGCGGCTTTGCGGTGAACAGTTTTGTGAAGGTGAGGTTATTGTCCCGCAGTGTTTTGCGGATGACTGTTTCGTTGAAGGTGTTCAAATACAGGATCCCGATCTCGCTGCGAAGATGTGCAACGTCATCGATGATATCATAGGTCTGGGTCTCTCTCATATGGAATTCGTATTTGTCGCCGCCGCATTCTTTCAGCAGCTCCACAAAGGCCTCCACCGCAAAGGAATAGTGCTGGGCGGAAACGCAGAAACGAAGTTTTCCTTTCCCTTTGCCGGTATAGCGTTCTTCAATCAAATTTGCCTGTTCCAGAACCTGCCTGGCATAGCCTAAGAATTCATCTCCTTCGGGCGTTACTTCGACACCCTTATTCCCGCGGGAAAAGATGGTGATTCCGTATTCCTTTTCAAGCTCATGAATGGAAGAAGTCAGAGACGGCTGTGCAATGAACAGCTTTTTGGCAGCTTCTGTAATATTGCCGGTATTCGCAACCGTGACGGCATATTGGAGTTGTTTGAACGTCATGATAGGCCCCTCTTATTGATAGAATTTATGGTGATTATAACATGTATCATAGATAAAATCTATGGAGAGTGAGGAGTTTTATATATTTTACCTATCCGGATAATAGGTATATCCTCTCTGTATATTACAAATGAAACAGGAGGATTTACATATGCAGACATCCGTTGTGGGGTATCCGAGAATCGGGGCCAACAGAGAATTAAAATTCGCATCTGAAAAATATTTTAAGGGTGAGATTTCCGAAAATGATTTATTTGCCGTTGCAAAAACACTCAGATTAAGTCATATCCGCAGCCAGAAGGAGGCGGGGGTCGACTTCATTCCGTCCAATGATTTTTCGTTCTATGACGGTCTTCTTGATACAGCCGTTCTTTGCGGTATAGTACCGAAAAGATACAGACAGCTCGGTCTTTCCGATATCGACACCTATTTCGCAATGGCCAGAGGGTATCAGGGCGAAAAAGGCGATGTGAAGGCCCTTGCGATGAAGAAGTGGTTCAATACGAATTATCACTATATCGTACCTGAAATCGAGGATGATACAAAGATCAGTCTTTCGGGAACCAAGGTATTTGATGAATACAACGAAGCGGCGGAAGACGGAACGGAAACGAAACCCGTGATCATCGGTGCATATACCCTGCTTTCTCTTTGCAGATATACCGGCAGTAAGAAAAGAGAGGATTTCCTTGATGCTGTGATCGGTACATATAAGGCAATCATTGAGAAACTTGAAAACCGCGGTGCAAAATGGATCCAGTTTGATGAACCGTATCTCGTAAGAGATTTGAGTGATGCGGATAAAGAATTTCTCACAAAACTGTATCAGGGAATACTGGCGGATAAAGACAATGTGAAGGTATTGATTCAGACGTATTATGGCGATGTCCGTGATGTATATGAAATTCTGACAGGACTTCCGGTTGATGGTATCGGACTTGATTTTATCGAGGGAAAACAGACCGCAAATCTGATTGAAAAATATGGCTTTCCGAAGGATAAGCTTCTGTTTGCGGGGCTTGTGAACGGAAAGAATATCTGGCGAAATCAGTATTCCAAGACGCTGGAAATACTGGATGGAGTAAAAAACAAGGGAATCAATGCGGTTTTGTCGACGTCCTGCTCCCTTCTGCATGTTCCCTATACGCTTTCCGCCGAGGAAAAGCTTTCGGAGGAATGTAGGAAGCATTTTGCTTTTGCAATTGAAAAATTGACGGAGCTGCGAGAACTGGCGCGGCTGGCGGAGATAGCGGACAGGGAATCCGTTGATGCATATCTGGCAAATGCGGCACTCTTCGATGCAAAGAGAGACTGTGAGGATGAAGCGGTACAAAGACGTCTGGCTGAAATAAAAGAGTCGGATTATGTGCGGCTTCCGGAAAGAAAAGAAAGAGAGAAAATCCAGAAGGATGCCTTCAAGCTTCCCAAGTTCCCCACAACGACCATCGGCTCATTTCCGCAGACAGGGGACGTGAAAAAGAACCGATCCGCTTTCCGAAAGGGCGAGATTACGGAAGAACAGTACAAGCAGTTTAACCGGGAGAAGATTGAGCGTGCGATCAGATGGCAGGAAGAAATCGGACTCGATGTGCTCGTACACGGCGAGTATGAGCGTAACGATATGGTGGAATATTTCGGAGAGTCCCTTTCCGGCTATCTCTTTACCGAAAAGGCATGGGTTCAGTCCTATGGTACAAGATGTCTGAAACCGCCAATCATCTGGGGAGATGTGAGCAGAAAGAACCCGATCACAGTGGAATGGTCGGTATACGCGCAGTCCCTCACCGATAAGCCGGTAAAAGGCATGCTCACCGGTCCGGTTACGATATTTAACTGGTCATTTCCGAGAGAAGACATCAGCATCAGGGATTCGATGACCCAGATCGCCCTTGCCATCAGAGATGAAGTTCTTGATCTGGAAAAGAACGGAATCCGGATCATACAGATCGATGAGGCTGCGCTCAGGGAGAAGCTTCCGCTGAGAAAATCCGACTGGTACAGTGAGTATCTGGATTTTGCTATTCCGGCATTCCGACTTGTTCACAGCGGAGTAAAACCCGAAACACAGATTCATACGCATATGTGCTACAGCGAATTTACGGATATCATTCCGGCGATCGATAACATGGACGCGGATGTAATTACTTTTGAAGCTTCCAGATCCGATCTGCTTATTCTGGATGCACTAAAGGAGTGCAACTTTGAGACGGAAGCCGGCCCCGGCGTTTATGATATCCATTCGCCGAGAGTTCCTTCTGTTGATGAAATCGTAACAGCACTTCGTAAGATGAGAGAAAAACTGGATGATGATAAGCTTTGGGTGAATCCGGATTGCGGCCTGAAGACCAGAGGGGAAGAGGAAACAAAGCCCAGCCTGATCAACCTGGTGCAGGCAGCCCGTATCATCCGAAATGAGGCATAGACAGTATGAAGGTTTCTGATATATACAAAAACGGGGGAAAATCTCTTTCTTTTGAGATTTTTCCCCCGAAAAAAGATGCGGAGCTCAATAATATCGATGATACGTTGGATGTGCTTTGTGAACTCCGGCCCGACTTCATCAGTGTGACTTTTGGAGCGGGTGGAAGCTGCAACTGCAACAAGACCATCGAGCTGGCGAGAAAGATAAAGGATCGGTATCATGTAGAGCCTGTGGTTCATCTGACCTGTCTTCACTATAACAAAAAGGAAATCGATGAATTTGCCGGTGTATTAAAGGAAGCGGGAATAGAAAACATCCTGGCATTAAGGGGAGATATCCGCGCGGATATTCCTGAAAAGGATGACTTTTCCTATGCATCCGATATGGTTTCGTATCTCAAGGGAAAATATGATTTCTGCATTCTCGGCGCATGCTATCCGGAAACACATCCCGAATCCGAAAACGTGGTAGATGAGATTAAACATTTGAAGAAAAAGGTAAATTCCGGGACGGAAGTGCTTTTATCCCAACTGTTTTTTGATAACAATCTGTTCTATGACTTTAAGGAAAGATGCAGCATAGCGGATATCGATGTTCCGATCATCCCGGGAATCATGCCGGTCGTGAAGGCAACCCAGATCAAGCGGATGGTATCCATGTGCCATGCTTCATTTCCCGAACGTTTCCAAAAGATCGTCGATAGATATGAGTCCAATAAAGAAGCATTATTTGATGCCGGAATGTCTTATGCGCTAAGTCAGATCATCGATCTTTTGGTCAGCGATACGGACGGAATCCATTTGTACACCATGAATAACCCTCAGATAGCGCGTAGGATTTGTGAGGGAATACGGAATATTGTTTGATGGAAAACCTATTATCTCAGAAGAAATATTCGAAGGCAGCGTGTTATTCACGCTGTCTTTTGTGTTATAATAGCCATGGGATTGCCCGAGCGAAGTGAGGGAGGGCCCCATGGTCCTGAGCGAAGCGAGGGATACACGATAGATAAGAGGAGCATTATGCAGACGTCCGAAAGTTTTAGATTAAGTGCACTGCTTTCCTTTTCGGGAGGATTACAGGATGCGTATACCTTTAATGTCAGAGATCAGGTTTTTGCGAACGCACAGACCGGAAATGTTGTCCTGATGAGTCAGAGCTTCATGCAGGGAAATATGATTCAGGGACTCCACTATATGTGTCCGCTGTTTTCGTTTGTTCTTGGTATTTTTGTGGCTGAAAGAATAGAGAATAAATATAAGAATGCAAAAATAATTCATTGGAGACAGATTATTCTTCTGATCGAGATGATAGCTCTTATTATTGTGGGATTTCTGCCTGTTCGAGTAAATATGATAGCAAATATGATTGTATCGTTTTCCTGTGCCATGCAGGTGCAGACGTTTAGAAAAGTGCATGGATACGGGTATGCAAGCACTATGTGCATCGGAAATCTCAGAAGCGGAACGGAGAGCTTTTCTCAGTATTTAAGGGAAAAGGATAAGAACGCGCTTTACAAAGCTACACATTTTTTTGGTATTATTCTGATATTTGCAATTGGGGCAGGTTTAGGCGGTGTATTATCGGGTGTACTGGGGCTAAGAACAATATGGATTTCGGTGGTTATCATGTTGTTGGTTATCATTATGATGATCAAAGAATCATTGACACAATTGATTTGAGAAATCAAAGAATTGTATAATAGCCATGGGATTGCCCGAGCGAAGTGAGGGAGGGCCCCATGGTCCTGAGCGGAGCGAGGGATACACGATGCGAGCGGA
>CACYDN010000296.1 GCA_902773185.1 uncultured Lachnospiraceae bacterium
CCGGCGCCGGCGTAATGGGCTCCGTCAATTCATAGACGCTGAGAAGACATCCCGACTCAGTCGATGCGTAACAGTTATAGCATTTTATACCCGACATGTATAAACCGTCCGCGGGCTCGCTTGACAGGATGCACATCCGCCAGGGATGCCGAAACGGAAAATGCTTTTGAAGAAACGATGGTGTCAGATACCCGCAGTTCACCTTTGTTTTTTCAAGATACGCAGCAAATAGGTCTTCCCTTTCCGCATAGCCATATGGCAGGATTGCAACGGTATTTCCGTATGCAGATGAAAATGCAAAAATGATCGGCAGGGAAACAAAGTTCATCGGACTCATAACGAGGAAGGTGTCTTCCCCGGATAAAAGCGGCACTTTGTTCATTCGCGCTGACAGGTAGGCATTCTCCAGCGAACCGTATTCATGCAGCACGCCCTTCGGCGTACCGGTCGTCCCTGATGTATATGCAATATAGCAGAGATTATGCGGTTCAACGGGCTCAAAGCCTTCCAGCGGCTCGGTATCTGTTATTTCCTTCCAGCAATTCCCATCCACAAATAGCCTGCAATTACAGTCCTTCCGAATATACTCCGTCCGCTTCTGTTCATTGTCTGTTTCCGCCAGAACAAAAGCCGCTCCTGTCCGAAGCGTGCCGACAATGCAGGCGTACAAGGCCACACCTCTCGGAAGACAGTACATGACCACATCCTCCGGACCTATATTCTTCCGTTTCAGCCATGCATATACACTTCCCGAAAGCGTCCACAGTTCTTTGAATGTGAGAAAATCGTCCGGCTCGTAAATAACAGCCGGACGATCAGGTTCCGTTAAAACATGCTGCTTAAGCAGATCCAATACAGTTTTATTCCGACCAGTCATTATATCCTCACCGTCAGGTTATTCAACCCCATAGAATTCACGTAATTGATATCCTTCACCATCCGGAAGACCATTCGGATGCCGATATGCTTTGCGGGGTCACTTTCATCCGGTCTTGCCATGTCATAATAATTGACGGGATCAAAGCCTTCGCAGTTATCACGGATCCGGATAATAAGGTCATCATCCGGCTTCCGGACAAGCCTGATGTCGATCCGATTTCCCTTCCCCTCTTTAAATCCGTATTTCAGAATATTACATGCCATCTCTTCTATGCTGAGTGCCGCATACATGGTTCGTTTTTTACTCTCACCCTTTTCTTCGCAGAATTCCGTCACTGCCGTGGTTACCTTCTCCACATCCGAAAACTGCAGTATCTCCAGCTCCAGCGTATCCCCCAGATCCGCACCGAAATCCTCGGGAATAAATGCATAGCTCTCCAACGATGCAAACGGTTTCTGTGTTTTCTTTTTCACATACAGGGAAATGAAAAGAAGGGTCACTGTCTCACCGATCAGGTAATTCAACCAGACACCGATTGTTCCGGCATTGGTTCCCCAATTGGTATATAACAGATTTCCCAGCCCCAACACAACAAGAGACGGGAAAGCCAGATTCTGCGCAACCGAAATACTTTCCGAAAAACGGATCTGACCGATAGCCTGATAGTATTTCTTAAAGGCAGCATTGATCGAACTGGGAATCAGACAGAGGGCAAAGAGCCTGAGTCCGGCAGAGGCATAGCGGACTGTGACCCTCGCCTCCTCCGGCGACACGGCAGAGCCTGTGCTGACAAAGAGCCGCGCCAAAAGTCCCGCAAAGATCAGGAAGAAGGCCATGGCCACCGCATCGATGATAACGGCAAACCGAGTCTGCTCCTTCACAATCTCCCGAAGAGATTTTTTATCCTCTTCACTATATGCAATTCCTGTCAGCATCAACGTAACCTCGGATATTCCATTGCCGAGGCAATATCCCAGATTCGCGATCGTAGAAACAACCGAATAGGCTGCAACAGCCGCTGCTTCTCCGATATGCAGCATGGTCCGGTTGATGATAAACACCAGAAGAACCAGACTGACCTGATTGATCAGTGTGGGAACGCCGCCGAGCGCCATTTCTTTGAACAACCCGCCGCCCAGATTTTTCCGGGTAAATTTATAGACACATTTCTTTTGGAAGAAATAAACGATTCCGATCCCCACTGCAACAAAATAGCTGACGGTAGATGCAAGTCCCATGCCGAAGGTATCCCACTTCAAAGCAAAAACATCCAGAAGATCCATAACGATATCAGCCACAGTCATAGCAAGGACTGCAGTAACAAGCCGTACGCGCTGCCCGGCCATCTGCAGGAAAGGTACCAGGATCTGCGCACCGATAAAGGCCGGCGCACCGATCACAAAACCGATCAGGTACCGCTTTGTCAGACGATAAACCTCTGTCCCTTTTTCCGCACCGAGAAGGGTTGTGATCCGATCCGAAAAAACAATGACAACACATACTCCGATCAAAGAAAACACTGTCACCAGGATAATGGAAAGAGAAAAGCAGCGATTGATCTTCTTCTCATCTCCGCTTCCCATTGCCTTACTGCAGACCACCTGAATACCTGTTGAAAGAAGGCTTCCGAAGGCCGCAAAGAAAAGCAGCACCGGACTTGTGAGTCCATAGGCCGCCATGGCCTCTACGCCAAGAAAACGGCAGATGATGATGCTGTCTATGAGAAGGCAAAGGGTTACCGCCATCGCCGATACGATCTGAGATGCAACCATTTGCTGAAATAGTTTCCGAATCATGCTGTCACTCCTTACGCGATTTTGTCTCATAAAGATATTCTTATTCTACCACAATTTTTCCATAAAGTAATCACAAATCCAAGCAAAAAAACATTCCGCATCGCCCTGTGATTTCATTGTTTTCGGGGCGCATCTATATTATAATAATGCCCGTCAGAGAATTTGAATAATTTCTTGTAAATTCGTAACCCCGGATCATCACTCATCGCAAGTTCAAAAATGCCTGTCACCGCGATATTTCATCACAGTGACAGGCATCCTTTTTAATGTCTGATTTTCTTTCGAAGCAGGATGGTTCCGATCCCGCTTTTTCCGTTATTTCACGTTCTCAGTCTTGCCGTGAAATCTCGGTGCGGGACGGAAAACCGTAAGCACCTGCCGCTGTATCCACCGCTCTTATGATAGCTTCACTGATGACCTCGGCCGCAAGTGTTCCCACCAGATCCTGATCCGCCTTTACATCTCCCAGGGAAACGGCGTAGATGCTGTCACCATCCATAGATGTATGTACCGGATGAATAGAGCGCGCGTAGCCGTCATGCGCCATTCCGGCAATCTTGCAGAGCTGTGCCTTTTCAAACCCTGCATTTGTCATAACAGCCGCTACGGTCGTATTTCCCGCAAACTTATTCTCCACGATTTCCAGATGGGATTTCATATAATCCGATGTACTGCGGAAGCTCTTTTTATCCACTGCGAGTAGGCCTGCAATCTTTTGCCCGGTCTTCCCGTCAAAAATATCCCCGAGTGCATTCAGAACGACCACCGCTCCGACAATAAGCTCCCCGACCTGCACCGCATAGCTTCCGATCCCGGTCTTCATGCAGAAATCCATTCCCGCAATCTTACCGACTGTCGCACCGCATCCGGCGCCGTAATTCCCGTCACGATAATTGGGCGAATCCAGCGCCATCTTTGCCGCCGCATATCCCATGGCTACATCCGGCCTTGTAAACGGATTTCCTACCGTAAGATCGAAAATATCCGACTGTACCACAAGCGGAACCTTTGTCACACCGACATCAAAACCGATTCCCCGCTCCTCCAGGAGCGTTCTGACCCCGCCGGAAGCCGAAAGACCAAATGCACTTCCGCCTGCAAGGACGATGGCATGGATCCTGTCTGCGGCCATAAGCGGATTTAGCAGCTGGGTCTCACAGGAAGCCGGACCGCCGCCTCTTATATCAACACCTGCCCGCATGCCCTCTTCACACACGAAGACGGTACAGCCCGTACCGGCCGCCACATCCTCCACCTGGCCGATTCTGATGTTCCCAATATCAGAAATAGTTAATTCTTTCATATTCTGCTTCCCCTCAATCTACTTTCTACGAAAAATACGGATTCCGAATGTCCGGAAGGACAATCCTGACATCCGATCTGTAACCACTTACATAGTTGAAATACTTGGAAAAGATAGCTCTCCGGCTCGGTGTATCCGTTGCCATATGGGCATACCCGATAACAGGCCGGATAAGAGAATAAATATAACAGTCGGCCGTTATATATAAGAGTCCGTTTTGCGTATCATGTTCCCTGTTTTTGATATTCTTTAAAAGAAACGCCTGATTAAACGGAAATACTCTGTCATAGCGTGCATCATAACCGGATTCATATTTATAAATATTAAAACTACGGTCATCAGCCAGTTTCGCGTTAAACTTATCAATCGGCATAAACTGACCGACCGGATCATGAACCTTGTTATAATCCGGGTAGTCATACCCGTGAACAAGAACAGCCATACCCTCTTTCAAGAAAAAGATATCCGATGATAACGCCCTTTCCATATCCTTATACAGGTTTTTATCCCTTTTGGAAGCGCCGATCAGTAAAAGCGTGATTCCGAGCGGAAGCCCCACAAGGATCAGGATACCAAACCCGACAAGAAACATATTTTTAATCTCTGCCTTCCCTTTGACGATCAAGGCAATCATGGTAAGTGCTTCCAAAACGACCAAAACGGAAAGGTAGATCAACAAAGGGAACTTGGATGATTTCGCACGTTTTCTGACCGTTTCCCGGATCCGGCCATGCTCCGGTGTTGCACCGGCGGGAATCTCATACAGGCTGTTATTCTTCAGATAAGCATACAGGTTTTCCGGATAATCGTTATGTGTGATATCATCGTAATTCGACTGAAAATACGGATAAGCAAGAAAGATATCTTTCGCCTGCGCCCCATACATATATATATTGTCAAGATAGTGTTCATTCATTGCTTATATCCACACTCCACTTTATCGGGGCCTTCCATTCCGGAAACAAACTGCGTCCGGAACGCCATATTGATATCTCTGATTTCCTTCTTCCCGTCTATATAATCCTGATACATATCAGCCAGTCCGGCGCTGCAGCCGTCACAGGATCCGTTGATATTTCCGATGGATTCCGCAACGATCCGTTCCCGCTCTTCTCTGGTTGTATCTTTGATCAAAATGGAATTCATTTCGCACTCCTTTTCATCGTGCCGTTTGCCCGATGAAATATTTAAAAATAACCGGATCAATATCCCAGATCATCATTCACGAGAATGACATGGATTCTGTCCTGATGTCTGGAAAATCTTGTGATCAGGAACTGGCAGCAGATGGTATCCGGGGATTTGCAGTCCATGCAGGCACCGGTTTTGGCGCACGGCGTGGAGAGTCCGAATCGCTGCGCATTGATCGGAGCCGCTACGTTTCTGGCCCGCTTCATTGCCCCATCCACATCGCTGCAGACTTTGTTCATACCCACGATGAAAAGTACTTTTTTCGGTCCCTGCGCAATGGCGGATACCCGGTTGGAGTTACCGTCAATATTGATCAGGATGCCGTCTTCCGTCATGGCATTCACACTCGACAGGAAAAAGTCTGCGTCATAAGAAAGAAGCATGGCTTCCCTTTTATCCGCAAACGTATTACGGTCAATAAAGTTATAATCGCCTTGTTTCAACGCCTCCACAAGTCCGATCTCATGTGCGCTCATGGCACCGCCCATCGTTACGGAACTCTTTGCCGGAATCAGTTCCAGCGCCTTTTTAAGGGCTGCCTCCTTACTCTCCGCATAATATCCGGTCATGTTTCTGGATTCCAGACCGCGGATCACCTTTTGCGCCAGAAGTTCATTTCTTTTAAAATAATTCTCGTTCATATTTCCTCCTTGATTCGGATCTCACTGTAGCTCCCATCGGCCATAATATCAAACGAATACAGGCTGGCCAGTCCGTCAATACCTTCAACCCATGATGCAAAATCCATTTGTAACCCCCCACCAATAACAAATCACCTACGACAAACAATGTTCCTTCGATATCGGGAACTCAAAATAGGTGTCCGGATAAGGTTCATCGATCATTGTAAAATGCCACCACTCACAGTCGATCGGTGCAAACCCGTTATTGACCATCAGCTTCCGGAGCATCATCCGGTTTTCATACTGGGTCTCCGTTATCCCTTTATAAGCCGGGTGCGAAGCCTCGCCAAAAAAGTCAAACGAACTTCCCATATCCACTTCCATCCCGGTCTTCATATCCAGCAGCGTCAGATCAACGGTACTTCCGCGGCTGTGGCTCGACTGACTGGCAATATAGCCCCGTTCAAACAGATCCTGTTTTTCCAGCTCCGGATAAAAGAACGGTTTCATTCTGAGATCCAGATCTTCGATCCCCCACAGCAGAAAATGCTTCACTGCCGAAACCGGCCGATAGGCATCGAAAATCTTCAGACGGTATCCCATGACATTTGCCTGCTTGCTGATTTTTTTCATGGCTCTTGCCGCTTCTCTGGTCAGGAGCGCACAGGGCATCTCATATCCGTCGATCCGTTCTCCCACAAAATTATAAGTGGAATAATATCGAATTTCCTGTATGATATCCGGAATGTAATCCGCGAGCAGAACAAAGCCCGAAGAATCTTTTACAATCCTGTCCTTAAAATCATCTGCCATAGTGTTTCCCTCATGCGTCTCGATTTTCATTACAGCAACGGCGCCGCAACGCGAAGTAAGCCGTTCACGGACCTATGCATTTTACCGCGATTTAGCGAATCAAGCGTAACCTCGCGACATTCTTCCAGCGTTGCCATATAATCCGCCTTCAGTGTCTTCAGGATATCCGCTTTATAGAAAATGGAATTGCATTCAAAATGCAGGAACAGGCTCCGGTAATCCAGATTGACCGTTCCGACGCTTCCGATCTTGTCATCTGACAGAAAAGCCTTGGCATGGACAAAGCCCGGGGTATACTCATAAATCTTGACACCGGCCTTCAGGAGATCCTCGAAATAGGTGGTCGCCAGCCGGAAGATGAGCGGTTTATCCGGAATACCGGGCAGGAGGATTCTCACATCCACGCCGCGCTCAGCCGCACGGATAAATGCGTCGAAAAGCGCATCTCCGAGCATCAGATAGGGTGTATAGAACCAGGCGTAATCGGTTGCGACAGAAAGCATTTCCGTAAAAAACTCATTGCTGGTATGATTACTCCGCATGGGAGAATCATAATACGGGAGGGCAAAGCCGTTATCCGGCAAAGCCACCTCTTCTTTCACGGTATCGTCAAAGAGATCCCGATGGATCTTATCCGAAGAGAATGCATTCCAAAATTCCGCAAACATATAGGTATAACTGCGGACACTGTCACCGGTGAGTCGGATGCCCAGGTCCTTCCACCTGCCGAACTTCTCGACCTCATTGATATATTCATCCGCCAGGTTCACACCACCGCTGTAGGCCACCTTACCGTCAATGACCATGATCTTTCGGTGATCCCGGTTATTGAGCTGGGACCGTATGGAAAAGAATGGATTAAACGGGATACACTTGATGCCCTTCTCCTTCAGTTTTCTGATGTCTTTCGGCGAATAGGTTGCGATGCTTCCAAAATCATCATACATAACGCGGACATCCACGCCCTTCCTGACACGTTCTGCCATGATACCGGAAAGGGTATCCCAGAATTTTCCGCTCTCGATAATGAAATATTCCACGAAAATATACTTTTCCGCTTTTCTGAGGTCCTCGCACATTTCCGCAAACATATTCTCACCGAAGGGATAATATTTCGATGTTTCATTTGCGACCACGGGGAATCCTGTCGTTCGGCTGATCTTCCGAAGTGTCTGCGCAATCCGAAGATCCTCCTGTCCGATTGCTTGGATACAGGTATCGGTTTCCTTTTCATCCACCAGGATATTCTGCGACGCAAGCTCCCCGCTTGCTTTCGTAAGCTTTTGTTTGAGCTTCTTTCCCGTCTTTTTGTTTCCCAGTAAAAAATAGAGGATGGCGCCAAGGATCGGCAATGCAACAATAACAATCACCCATAGGATCTTATAAGCACTTTCGTCTCTCTTGCTCACCAGACTGATGACAAAGAGAATGGCCATTACCGCAAATACCGTCCGGATGATATCATCCAGATGTCCGAAAAACAGTCCGTCCAAAATCGCCAGGCAAACAACATACCATACAACCTGCAGGACAATACCCGGAATGACGAAAATAATACGGCCAACAACTCGTTTCATGAATAATTCCTCCCAGGAATAAAATTCAGCCGTCATGTCACCTTTTCTCCGTCCGCTTATCTGACCTATTTTCGCGAAAGACGGAATGACAAGACATACAGTATTATTTTACCATATTTGAAAGAATTATTATACTGCTTTTGCCGTAGCCTGTATATATTTTCTTCTAAACGATCTGATTCAGGATAAAGGGATCCTTGATCTTTTTATCCTCGGCAAAGAAGATGATCTTTGCCATGATCTCCGCTGTCTTCGGATCATCATCCACGAAGGGAAGGAAAATCCGGCCGCGGTTTTGGGAATGCACCGGAAGAACCTGGATCATCGGTCCGCCCTCCTGATGGATCACGCCGCTGCCGAGATGAATATTGTAGTTTCCTCTCTCTCCCTTGATCAGGGCGTGACTGTCCGTAAAGGTCACGTTTGTAAGCTTAAACATCGGAATCACAAATTCGGCAATTGCTCTGCGCATCTCAATCGTAGAGTGAGACATTTCCGGATCCACTTCACCGGCATGCGCCACGCTTACCGCAAGATCCACATCCCGCATAACCTCGGAAAAGAGAATGTCCGGGATTTCACTGATTGGTTTCGCTTTGAAGGTTTTTCTGTCATAGAATGCCACCCACTCCAATGTCGGCTCCTCGATATCACTCGGGGAGAACCAGTCAGCCATCGCATAGATCGTGGCAATGATATTCTCCTTATAGTAAACCTTCTGCAAACCATCCTCTTCGTCAGCAATCCATCTTCTGCTCCGGAGCAGGCTGACCGTTTTCTTCGGATTGATCTGGTTACCGGCATACCGCCGGC
This sequence comes from uncultured Lachnospiraceae bacterium, assembly GCA_902773185.1. GTDB lineage: Bacteria > Bacillota > Clostridia > Lachnospirales > Lachnospiraceae > Eubacterium_Q. The sequence continues at coordinate 8,997 of CACYDN010000296.1, forward strand.
TTTCCGTCAGATTCTTTTCCTCATCGGTCTTCACATAAAGCTCCCGGAAAATCTGCCGGAAGGGCTGTTTCAATTCCTGTTCGTAACAGATTTTCTGGAATTCATGCCATCTGCCTGCCCGGAAAAGATGCCAGGGATGCGCCACCGTAACCACCTGATCCGGCCCGAGCCCTGCCGCTTCAAAATCCTTCGGGAAGCCAAAGAAGTCTCCCTGTTTAAAGAGAATCCTTCCGATCATCTTCCCGATCACCCGGTCTCCGTACATATCCAGGATTTCCGAAACATAGAATTCCGTTTCCGCCTCCATGGCCTCTTCCATCATGATCCGGGTACGTCTGTATTGCTCGGTAAAGCTCTTTTTCGCTTCGGTGATATCCAGCACATATTCATTTTTCTTAATGGCCGCAGGAAGCGATTTCAGAAGCTTATCTCCCTTCCGGGTTGCAATCGCGATCTTTCCTTCCTCATCTGCCTCCAGCCATACCAGATATTCTCCGACCTCATGCGGTTCAAAATACTGTGAAAGACCGGAGGAAATCTCCCGCTCCATTTTTAAAGTAAACCGGGTTTCATCCGCATATCCCGCAGCCGCCGCCAGGTTCTTCAGTGCCATTTCCGCAGCCGCCTTTTCGCTGGCTCTGCGCTGGGCGCCGAACTGTTTCGATTCTCTGAGATACTTTTGAATAAAGCTGTATCTTTCCTTCTGCACCTCCTGTGGGCAGGGAATCAGCGCATAGGACATTAATAGATCCTTGTTTCGTTTTTTTTCAATCTCTGCCGCCGTTTTGTCGGGATCCATATCCCCCCGCGATGCATCCGCATATTTTCTGGCCCGCGTATGCTTTGCGCCGTCGGAAATATACTTCGCCGCCTGATAGATTGCATCAAACCGCTTCTTTCCGAGCGTTTCATATACTTCACGGAACCAACTCACATCGAAGGCGCCCACGTTCAGCTCCTCCTCCGTGAGTGGTGTATATTTGGCAATAATGGCAGCCCGTTTTTCATCGAACTTCTCATTCATGTGCGCCATGAAATAGTAGCAGCCGGACATAAATCCTTCCCAGCCCAGATATTCGCCGATGATCGGCAGCCACTCCGGTGAATAAAGCCCCGCCTCAATGAGACGCGATTCTTTGATATCCGTTTCCTTTAGAAGCTGCCCCAGTTTTTCGGCCTGCTCCTTTGTATCCCCTTCCCGCGCGTCAGGTATGCAGACGGAAAGCAGATGCGAGAGGCTCTCCCTTTTCGAAATGGCGCGCCCTCTGTAGTTATAGAAATACGATGCCCGGTCCAGTGTTTCCGAACCGAGAGCACTCAGGATACGAACGAAATAGTCCAGACCGTAAACCCGGGAAAGCGCAAGCGAGTCGTTTGAAAACTCGGTTTCCGTATCGCCCCGCACCAGCTCGTGCTCCATAATGAGCCGGCTGATTCTTTCATAACATTCTTCTGCAAGATCAAACTTTTTCTGCTGCAGCTCGGAAAGACTTCCCTTCTCCAGCTCATCCACCTTACATTTCAGAAGTTCCTCGACCATCTCCTTCTGCCGGTAGCTTCCGTAATGATAGCCCCGCGTTGTGATGATCTGATCGGATTCCCGGATGTATTTGGCCAGATTCGATACTGTCGAAATTGCTTCTTCGATATATGTCCGGTCCAGAAGCGTCTTATAAAGGAAATCCGTGGAAATATAACCGCAGGCCGCCGCACCGATAAAATCTACGGGATGCGGCCCCTTGCCGTTCTCGGGCCGCAGCGATGCAGCGTAGGTTGCTATTTCAAAGCTGCCGCTTGCCACATGCCTTGCGATAAGCCCATGCTTCAAAGCATAATGGATGGGGAAGCTCCTGTCATCCTTCCGAATGCCGGGAAGCACCTCCCGGATCACGTGATGTTCCAGAATGCTGATGCGGTGATCCTTATTCGGATCCGCCCTTTCTCTCTCCCAGCTTCCTACGATCATATCGACCGTATAGGGGTACTCTGTTTTTTCCGTTGTGATATTCAGGTACGCAGCCGTGACCGCCGCCACAAACGGATTATAGGTCACATACAGATTTCTTTCCTTGCTGTAATATCCGATCACGGCGGAAATCTGCTGAAGATGCTTCACTTTCACTGCATCTTCCATGGCAAATATCGGTCCGAATATTTTCGCCAGGAGCGGCGCAAAATAGTCCAGATACCCTGTCACTCTTTCCCGGAAACCATACCGTGTAAACAAAAGCCTGAGCCGCATCAGCTGTCCGTCCGAAAGCGGATTTTCCGAAAGAAGCGCATCCCACAGATTCTGAAAGGGGGTCTCGTTTTTGAGATGTCTCACATAAAGACCGTTCCCCAGGAGCTCTTTTCCGTCCCAGCCATCATATTCATCATTCTTATGTTCCTCGATCAGGTCATCCAGCTTCCTGATGAAAAGAAGCTCCGTTTCCGGCTTTTCTTTTTCCGCATGCTTCTTCCGATTCTTCAGAAATGCCTTTGCCGCCGCATCCCCTGCCTTTGCGAGCGCACCGGGAACTTCAGAATCCGGGAAAAGATGATCAAACTTCTCCAGCGCCTCTGCCAGATATGCTTCATCAAACACAGGTGTATACGCGGCATCTTTATCATAGAAATCGGTGATATCTTTTTTCTCGTCCGCCTGGCCGCCCTGAATCTCATCCATCAGAATTTTTTCTTTGGTGGTAGGCTCTGCGATCATACCAATGAGCTCCGCCGCCGCAGGGAACGTGATATCATCATCCTTCTTCAGCTGCAGGATGATATCCAACGCTGCGGTAACCTTTTCTTCTTTTTTGTCGGAAAGAAGCCGGCGGAGCATATCCAGCTTCTCCTCCGGCCCTCTCGAAGCCAGAAGCTTTAATACATTGGCGCGGATATCCGCCTTTTTCAGCCGAAGCATGTTTTCCAGAATGTCATAGCACATTTCCGGCAGGCTGCCTGCCGGTGCCCCA
>CACYDN010000297.1 GCA_902773185.1 uncultured Lachnospiraceae bacterium
CCATTTGTTAAAGGAACCGCAGTGATTGAAGACGCCATCCAGAATGATGCGGATTCCCCGGCTGTGTGCCTCCTCTACCAGCCTGATCAGAACCTGATTCGAAGCCTCCAGATTCTCCTTCGAGGTTACACGCGAAATATACCGCGTGGCGCCGGAATTGTCATAGGCATCCGGCGGAAGGAGCTCGCCTTCGTCCTTCACGATCTTTCCGAAATGCGGATCGACATAATCATAATCCTGGATATCGTACTTATGATTGGACGGAGAAACAAAGATCGGATTGAGATAGATGGCATCGATTCCCAGATCCTGCAGATAATCGAGTTTGGAGATAACGCCCTCCAGGTCTCCGCCGTAGAAATTGCCCACGTCCATGGTCTCCGGATAGCGATTCCAGTCCTCCACCTTCTGCACAGGCCGCCCCACGTAGCGGTACTCACCCGTGAGCACGTCGTTCGAAGGATCGCCGTTGCAGAAACGGTCGACGAAGATCTGGTACATGACCGCACCGCGGGCCCAATTGGGCACAGAAAAGCCCGGCACGATCCGGAAATCATAGGTATGGTTCACATCCTTCCCGATGCCGAGGCAGTTATAGATCACATGAAGTCTGCCGGACACCACCTCAAAATAATAGGAGAAGGGATCCTGCACATTCTTCAATACATATTCGTAATAATCAAATAATTCATCGGAAAAGGTGACATGCATTTTCCGCTTTTCCTCGTTTACACAGAGGAATACGTTTTCCACATTGTCACGCTCCGTCCGGAAGCGGATGGTCACATTGTCGCCGCGTTTGGGCTCGGCCGGTTTCACATAGTTACCCGTCCCATCGCTGAAGAGCGCGCCGAAATTCATGATCGACGTCGGATTGCAGATCTCTTCAATTTTTCTAAGCGCTGTCCTGTTCAATACTCTTTCCGCCTCATCTTGTGTTTATTCTCTGCATAGCACTCATATTGTACCATAAATTGAGTGCCCTGTTAACTGTTTTTGGTTTTTTGGTATGAAAAAGGAGTCCGGCAAATACTCTGCCGGACTCTCCGCATGAAGTAATCTTGTTTATATCTGAGGCCCTTCAATCTGAGGATTATAATTCGTGGGATCTCCATTGCTCGTTACGATCACATCTTCGGAATCAAACGCAATAACTTCCAATACCAACTCTTCGTACTTTTCCATGATCATTTCTCCCTTCCTCAGATTACATTCCAGACATCTACCGCCCTGCGATAGTAGTAATAAAATGCAACTACCGCGCTGACAGCCTCTGAATTATTCCTATATGCATCCGAAGCGAGGATTCCCTGCACATAAGATAAAGCCGAAACAGTCACTGTAAAGCTCTCGCCCGCACTGACGACTATGTTATACTGTTCACCCAACCGATGAGCTGAAATATTACGGATCTTTACGCGATACACACCATCACTGACCTTTTCCGCCACATTTTCGGTACCGTCATCGAGCGTCGCCGATACCGGGCCGCCATAGCCGTCTCTCACATACAGATATACGAAGATTGATGTCTCCGTATCCATATACAGCGAAAACGTCACTCGCTCAATTTCGCTGTTACCCGGATCTCTCACTATAGCGTGCCCGACAACCGCATTCCTGACTTCTTCAACATTTTCGTCACTATAGGAAGTCGTATGGCAATATTCCATTTCCGCATGGTCCACACCAACTGACCAGTGATTCTGACTTGCCAGGAAAGGCTGTACATAATGGCCGTAGTCCGCCAATGCACGCACAAGCGCTATAACCTCAACATTATACTGATCGCACACTGCCTCAAAGTCCCGCATGTACCGCTCGACGGAATATGTCTGAACGACAGTAAATCCATCTCCATAGTGGAACACGGCAGTGATTTCATCCGCCATTTGGATAGAATTCACATTGCAGGTAAATCCATAATAGCCGCCTTCTTCACTCATAAATCCCGGATCATATACATCCGTGGTGGTTCTCCCATCCACCGTGAAATCCATATAGCTTTCGGTATAATCCACACCGGCTATTTCCGGCAGCTCCATGAAGAAGTTCACACCGATCTGACCGCTGAGTAGCAGGGAATGCACCGTGAATGCCGGAATATCCGCATCCGCGGGATTCACATAGGCGATATCCTCGCCTTCTACATTCCAAGAAGTCAGCGCACCACCGGAAATCAGACTGTTATCGACGACCGGACCCGGCAGGAAACAAAGGTCCGTGCCGACCAGACTAAAAGGCTGGTTCAATGTCACCGGGCCGCCATAGGATGATGCCGTGATGCTGATACTGTCCTGCGTATAATCCGTGTAATCGAGGGTAATAGCAACATCGGAGCCATCAGCGCCCGCCCCGATGCCGTAATCTCCGGAAGCATTGATGATACCGCCACTGATTGTGACCGTGCCACCGCTCGCGTTTCTCTTTCCGCCGCCGATTCCCGCTCCGGTACCTCCGACGGTCGTGATTGTGCCGCCGCTGATTGTGATCGTGCCGGGTGCAGCGTCGCAGCCGCCGCCGATACGTGCTCCCTGCCCCTGGTTTACTTTGTAGGATGTGATCGTACCGCCGCTGATTGTGATATCACCGCCGTCGCCGTCGTCACCGCCGCCGATTCCCGCGCCATCCCGGCTGTAGGTTGTGACGTTTCCGCCACAGATTGTGATATTGCCGCCATCGCCGAAGTCACCGCCGCCGATTCCCGCTCCGTTTTCACAGGTTTCCGAATCGGTGGGGCCGTTTGCGGTAATCGTACCGCCGTATATTTCAATTGTACCGCCGGAACAGTTTCGGCCGCCGCCGATGGCCGCACCATCGTTGCCACCCCCGGCCGTAACCGTACCGCCGAAGATTGTTATGGAACCGCCGGTTTTTCCGTCATTGCTGCCGATACCCGCACAGTGATCAGATCCGATTGCCTCGACGGTTCCGCTGTGGATCACAATATTACCGTTATTATGTCCGGAATAACCGCCGATTCCCGCGCCGCCACTCGGATGGGAGTAGATTTTTCCCGTACCCTCGTTTTGGCCGTAGATTGTCAGGGTGGTTCCCTCCGGAACATAGAGTCCTTTTACATCCAGAGTGCAACCATCCCCCAGAATCAGAAAAACGTCTCCGGTGATGGACTCCACACGGCCGTTTTTCGTGATATTGTCGTCCAGGTAATACCACCCCTCTGTCATATTTCCATCCGCCGGAACAGATGTATAATCAGCTACGTATTTCGTCTCCGTTTCCACCTCTGTCCCGTTCCAAGTGCACTTCACATAAGGGATACCGGACGGCGTCTCATCGGCTAAGGCCGCGATTCTCAGGTTCCCAATCACGAGAATCACGCTCAGCAGGATTGACAGTATTCGCCTGCATCCTGATTTTTTTCTCATCATCAGCTTTTTCCTCCCCGGTTCAAAATACCAACGGGTTATAGCCCCTGCAAGCATGATACACACGCTTGCCATCCCCAAAAATTTTTACATCTTCTTCAATGCCCGCTCCAACTTTTCCTGATACTCCGGCGGAAGGATGCCTTCGGCCGCAATCTCACCGAGAAAATGCTTCAGCTCCGGTGGCATATTTTTCAGATCATAAGTGGAAAGCTGTTCCAGATGATCGATCATATCAAACATTGCCAATGCAGCCTCTTCTTCATCCATCTCAGCGAAGTTTTCATCATAGTCATCGCCGTCATAGTCTTCATCATCATCGTCATCAAATCTGCCCGGGCCCGCCGTTTCCGGAAAAAGATTTTCAATCATGGCATCCATAGCTTCATCCAGCGCATCCAACGGATCAAACCGTCCCGCCTTCGTCATGGCAATGCCGGCTTTCTTACAAAAATCCGCCAGAAGGCCCGTTGTCCGGTCATCCCTGACGATGATTTCCTTCGGACAGGCATTCTGCGTCAGGATTGCATTCAACAGAGAATCCACACCGTTCTGCGGCTTATTCTCAAAATTATCGATCAGCGTGGTCGGCATGAGAAAATGGGTTTCGCGATCGACCACAAACAGAAAGAGCGGGTAATACGGTACCGCATCCGGTTCATTTTGCGAGGGTTTGGGCAGCCGAACCAGCTCACACTCCCAAATTCCCTTTTTCCGCATCTTCTTTACACGCTGTACGGCTATCTGGTTGCTAAAGCTTACATTGAAACGGGCAGGCTTATCTCCCGGAAGCTGCGTCATCCCCAGCTTTTCGAGTTTTCCGTCCCCGATATCAAAAAGCGGAACCTCTTCCGTAAACGGGGTTATTTCCCGAATACCAAGCTCAGCCTTTCCGACGTTCTTTAGCTCCTCCGCCAGAAGGATGGCCACCTCCAAAGCATGGCAGAGCATATCCGCATCCTTCTGCTCCGTTATGCCCCAGGGATGGTAATAGGGTGTAAACTTCACGAGGTCAGGGAAGGCATTAGCGCCGGAAAGACGGATGCCATGTGCCTTCGCATACGCGCGGACCTGCTCCGCTTCCTCAGGCAGCATCTCATCCTTATTGCCCAGGTTCATCTGCAGGCAGTTCTGCACCAGAATGGCTTCATGCGCTTCAAACTCGGACGCATAATCATGGAAATCATTCGCGACGGTGCGAAAACTCTGAAACCCTTCCTCGCCAATATAAAGACCGATGGCGTTGTAGTCGCCGCCCTTTCCCATGACACTGACAAAACCGTTTTCATCACCGGGAAGTTTTATTGCAAATATTTCCGTATCCCAAAGCTTTTTCCATAACCCCGCCTTCTTGTAACGGAAGGCCGCATCGTATAGTTTTTCCCGATCCATGCATTCACCCTTTCTTTCATACATATACTGCACACAAAGACCTTACTGTCTAAAATTATATACGATATAAGGAATCGTGACAACAAAAAGCCATCGGCAGATTATCGAAACATCCTTCGGATGTACCATATGCGGTTCTTGATCATCCGAAGCGATGTCGGTGCACTGACCTTCGTGTCGAATGCATGCATGGTCCCTTTGGCTTCGTAAAGCTCGGTCGGGATGTTTTCTTCCCGCAGCTTCTCAGCATAAAAGACGCCGTCATCATGCAGACAATCGAATTCGGCAATTTCGATATAGGCAGGCGGCAACCCCACAAAGGAATCTGCCTCGATCGGCGAGCGCAGGAAAAGCGGCACCTTCTCCGGGGTTGGATCGGTGATGGGCACAAACTTCTCAGACAACGTTGAATTCCAGATGGGCGTATCCGTATACCGCCGGAACGACTCGCTGATATTTCTGCTGTCGAGCCACGGATAGATGAGCATTTGAAACAACGGACGAATCGGTGCGTTCCGCTTGATTGCCAGCATGGAGGTCGTCGCCGTCAAAGTGCCGCCGGCGCTGTCACCGGCCACAGCAATCTTCTTTGCATTAACGCCCAGAGCATCCACATTCCGGATGACCCATTTATACGCAGCATACGCATCCTCCTGCGGGATGGGAAAGGTATAATCAGGCGCAAGACGATACCGCACGAAAACGACCTTGCATCTGCCGTATATGGCATAGAGCATGGCTATTCTGTACTGGCTGTGGGTGGCCTCCAGGAAAAATCCGCCTCCGTGATAATAGATGAGACACGGAAGCTTCCCCTTCACACGATTCGGGGTGAGGATATACAACTCGATCTTCCCTCCGCCATAGGTCGGAATAACCTTTCTTTCCACCGTAAGATCTCTGTTCCGCCACAGAAACAGAGGTGCTTTCGCCATCCGCTGCGAAGCCCGGATGGCTCCTTTATTCAGCGAAATTGTCAAATGATTATACGGAAAGAATTCCTTGCTGATCGGATATTTTTCGTGATGATTTTGGTGATGTTTTTCAAGGTGTTTTTTCAACTTGATATGATTCATTTTCAACCTAATTCTCTTTCTTTCATCTGACATTTTGTCAGGCGCATTGCCGGGCATTTTATTAGACACATTTTCGGACATTTTATCTGACACTTTGCCGGGCATTTTGTCAGACAAGCAAATCGGAGTTCTTCCCAAATTGTACCATGCTTTCGCTTCGCAAA
>CACYDN010000298.1 GCA_902773185.1 uncultured Lachnospiraceae bacterium
AACATGAGACTGGATAAGTATTTAAAGGTTAGCCGTCTGATCAAAAGGCGGACGGTTGCCAATGAGGCCTGCGATGCGGGCCGTGTAAACGTAAACGGAAAGACCGCAAGGGCCTCCTATGATGTGAAGGTCGGAGATGTGATCGAAATTACCTTCGGCAATAAGACCGTAAAGGCGGAGGTCCTCCGCGTGGCCGAAACTGTCAGAAAAGAAGAAACGGCAGATATGTATAAGCTTGTGTAGTGGAAACGGCATGGACTGAAGTAAACTGAATTATTAGTTGGAAAAATCGCCTTAAAAAACACACATTTTTCCAACCAATCCATTATTAAGTGGAAAAATCGTCAAATAAATGATGGATTTTTCCACTTAATCAATTATTAGTTGGAAAAATCGCCTAAAAAATCATACATTTTTCCAACTAATAATTGAAATAGGGTAGATTGCATGATAAAATGTCCTAAAACACCATCGTAATCTTACGAAAGGAAAAGGATATGGCGGAGAAGAGACTCATTGGTCGAATTGAAGAAGTAAAAAGACTCGGGCAATGCATGGAAAGCCGGGAGGCACAGCTGGTTGTGATTTACGGCAGGCGGCGTGTCGGAAAAACATTTCTGGTGGACTCCTATTTTGAAAAGAACTATGCATTCAGTTTTACAGGGGCTTATAATCAGCCGAGACGCACCCAACTCATGAATTTTGCCGATGAGCTCCGGCTACAGACGGGAATGAATGTCGAAACGCCAAAAACATGGCGGGACGCGTTTATTCTACTCAGAAAGCACCTGGATTCACAGAGTCGCGAAGAAAAGCAGGTTGTCTTTCTGGATGAACTCCCCTGGATGGATACGCATAAATCGGATTTTCTTCCCGCATTTGAATGGTTCTGGAACGGCTGGGGATCGAAGCAGAATAATTTGGTCATGGTTGTGTGCGGTTCCGCAACCTCCTGGATGAAGCGTAACATTTCCGACAATAAAGGTGGATTATTTAACCGTCAAACCTGTCGGATTTATCTTGAGCCGCTCAATCTGGAAGAAACGGAACAGTTTTTGGAGGATAAAGGGATTCGGTGGTCAAGAAGAGAGATTGCGGAATGCTACATGATCATGGGCGGAATGCCTTATTATCTGAATCTGCTGAAACCGGAGAAGCCTTTCCGTCAAAATATTGATGATCTGTTTTTCAAAAAGAGAGGGGAGCTTTGGGATGAGTTCACCCATTTGTATCATACGCTATTTGTAAACGGAGACAGATATATAGAGGTCGTTGAAACGCTAAGCCGGAAACTGGTCGGTATGACGAGAACCGAACTGGCGAAGGAAACGAAGATTACATCCAGCAATATGCTCACAAAAATCCTTGAGGATCTTGTTTCCTCCGGATTTGTTCGGATTTACCAGTTCTACGGACACAAAAAGAAGGATGCAATCTATCAGCTTTGTGATTACTATTCGATGTTTTATTTCCGCTTTATCAGGGATAAGTACGGAAAGGACGAGACTTTTTGGAGCGGATCCTACGATAATCCGGCCATCAGTGTATGGCGGGGACTGACCTTTGAGCAGCTTTGCAAAGATCATATTCGCCAGATTAAAAAGGCACTGGGAATTGCAGGCGTTGTTTCGGAAGAATCCGGATGGTATGCGCGTGGAGACGAAGAAAGCGGTAAAAGAGGGGCACAGATTGACCTTCTGATCAATCGCCGCGACAGGACGATCAATATCTGTGAACTGAAGTTTTCCGCAGGAGAATTTGAAATCGACAAGGATTATGACGCAAAGCTTCGGAATAAAATCGAAGTATTTCGCCGGGAGACAAATTGCAAAGACACTTTAATTCTGACGATGGTCACAACAGCCGGAATCAAACAAAACAAATATAGCGGAATCGTCAACAGTAGCGTGGTGTTGGATGACCTGTTTGAGAAGGTGTAGGCGGACAAATATAGTTAAAGTGATGAGTTTCTTTAGCTCATGTGCTTATATTCTTTTCCGCAGCCGGTAGCCCATTCCCCAGATGGTTTCGATGTAGTCGAAGTCGTCGAGTTTTCTGAGTTTGCTGCGGAGGTTGGACATGTGGACGTTCAGGGATTTATCCTCCGGATAATATTCTTCGTTCCAGATGCTTTCGTAGAGGTTCGCTTTGGAGAAAAGCTTGGTGGGATTCTCCAGAAAGAGGAGAAGGATTTCGTACTCTTTGGCGGTGAGGGAAATGGGCTGCCCCTTCACGAGGACGGAGGCATCCTCCGGATTTAATGTAATATTGCCGTAGGTAAGAACCCGGGCGGTTCGGTTTCCTGAGGAGCCGGATGCGTCCGGGTTTTTTGATGCGGACAGTGCTGCTGCGTTGCCGGAGTCTGCCTCACTGTTTTCCGTGCCGAGAAGATTGATCCGATAACGACGCGCAACGGCTTCAATCCGGACCAGGACGTCCGGAAGCTCGAAGGGTTTAATGATGTAATCGTCCGCACCGGTCCGCATCATCATGAGCCGCTGGTCGAGAGCGGAGATGGCGGAGATAACGATCACGGGAATATCGGTGATGGTACGGAAGCGGGGCAGGAGCTCGTCACCCGAAAAGCCGGGGAGCATCATATCCAGGAGAATCATGCCGTATTCTACGGCGTGCGCCTTCAGTTCGTTCAGACCGCCGACGCCGTCGTGTTTCATTGCAGTTTCGTAACCGTTCTGGGTCAGATAGACGGAGAGAAGGTTCGCGATTTCCTT
>CACYDN010000299.1 GCA_902773185.1 uncultured Lachnospiraceae bacterium
GAAAACGGTTACTTTGAAGCCTGCATCAAGAATGCGCTCGAAAAGGAGCGTACCATGCTGATCACCGGCATGAGCGACCAGGATGTATTCGGTGACCTGATCCGCCAGCTCCGGACCATTGCGGAGCGGCTGGAGGATAACTATATTCAGTTCGATGCGGACCTTCGGGATTCCATGAAGGCACTCGACGAGAACGGCAGAAGGATTACGGGTTACCTGATGAAGGATGCCAAGCGGTTCGAATTCTTACCGGCGGACTATATCACCATCGACCGGGTTGATCAGATGGAAAAGGGCCTGATCCAGATGTATGCGAACCACGAGGTGGATATTGAGGCCAGCCGTGTATTTTCGGTGAAAGAGGAGCTGGAACAGATCTTTAACAATGCGCTGATCGGTCTGGGCGCCTATGGACCGGAGAAACTGATCGCGGCTGCGTTTTCGGAAACTGAGCTGGGTCTTGCCAATCTGAATATGATGTTTGTAGCGCCTTCCAACGAGGCTCGTACAGCTGTCATGAACCAGGCGGCCAAAGCATTTGTGGAGAGCATGTCCACCAAGACAAAGAAGAAGCAGCTTTGTCAGCTGAGCGAGGACGGAAAGTCCATGCTTGTCAATAAAATGTATGTTTCCCTACCGGATGCCATGCCGTATTTCGGCGCAGCTTTAAAGGAAACCATGATGCAGGAACCCTATAACATCCGTGAGCGCCGCATCACCACCAACAGCGGTGAGCTTGTCATGTCCGTGGATGAAATGTACACGGGTGTGGATGTCGATAATCTGGAATGCGCTCGGGAAATGCAGATGGCCTATGGCGTTGTCAGCCAGCTCCGTTACATCGGCCTTTCCTCCGGAGATATTCCGCTTAGCTGATGTTTCATAACGATGATTGAAAACCGTCCCCAATTGATCGGGGGCGGTTTTTTTTGCGAAGGCGAGTCATCAGAATTTGCGGGTTCCTATTGACATTCTTTGACCCAAGTGATATAACAATATCAAGGATTAGCACTCACCACACGAGAGTGCTAACAAAATGAGTAGATTTCAATTGACCCTTGAGAAGTCGTAAAAAAGGATCCAATTGAATCGGAAGCAGGAGGTAGAACCATGAATCTGGATAAATATACAAATAAATCACGCGAAGCCATTGAAGTGGCGCAAAAAACCGCATACGAATACCATAACCAGGAGCTGAACAGTGTACATCTTCTGTACGGTCTTCTGACCATGGATGATAGCCTTGTCCGGAAGCTGATCGAACGGATCGGCGTTTCGGCGGATGCAGTAATTAAAGATACAGAACGTCTTTTGGCTGCACTGCCGCACGTCAGCGGTTCCTCACAGGATATCTATGCCGGTCAGGATCTCAGCCGCACACTCATGCAGGCCGAGTCGGAAATGAAACGGATGAAGGATGATTACGTTTCCGTGGAGCATATTATGCTCGGACTGATCGAAAACGGCAATAATGATGTGAAGAAGCTTCTGAAGCAGCATGGCATCACAAGAGATGCCTTCCTGTCCGTTCTCGTAGAGGTGAGAGGCAATAAGCGCGTGGAATCCGAAAGTCCGGAGGATACCTATGATGCACTGGCGAAATACGGCACCAGCCTGGTGAGCCGTGCCCGCGAGCAGAAGCTGGATCCGGTCATCGGGCGGGACAGCGAAATCCGGAACATCATCCGGATCCTTTCCCGGAAGACAAAGAATAACCCCGTGCTGATCGGTGACCCGGGCGTCGGCAAAACGGCAGCCATTGAGGGACTCGCCCAAAGAATCGTGAAAGGTGATGTTCCGGAATCCCTGAAAAATAAGGATATCTTTGCACTGGATATGGGCTCACTCATCGCGGGTGCCAAGTACAGGGGTGAATTTGAGGAACGTCTCAAGGCTGTACTCGAGGAAGTGCAGAAATCCGACGGTGAGATCATTCTTTTCATTGATGAGCTGCATACCATTGTAGGAGCGGGGAAGACCGATGGGGCGCTTGATGCCGGCAACATGCTGAAGCCCATGCTGGCCAGAGGCGAGCTTCACTGCATCGGTGCGACAACGGTAGATGAATATCGGAAATATATCGAAAAAGACAAAGCACTGGAGCGGCGGTTCCAGCCGGTCATGGTCAATGAACCGACCGTGGAGGACACGATTTCCATCCTTCGCGGTATCAAAAACCGCTATGAGGTATTCCATGGTGTAAAGATTGCGGATACGGCGCTCGTTGCCGCCGCAACGCTTTCCAACCGGTATATCACCGACCGGTTCCTGCCGGATAAGGCCATTGATCTGGTGGATGAGGCCTGTGCCATGGTAAGAACCGAACTCGGTTCCATGCCGCAGGAACTGGATGAGATTTCCAGGAAGGTCATGCAGCTGGAGATTGAGCAGGCTGCCCTCCGGAATGAGGATGACAGGCTTTCGAAGGAGCGCCTCGAGGCACTTGAAAAGGAACTGGCAGAGCTTCGGGAGAAGGCGGCCGGTATGAAGGCTACCTGGGAAGCTGAAAAACAGGAGGTGAACCGGGTACGGGAAATCCGCGAAGAAATCGAATCCGTAAAGGATCAGATTCAGATTGCCCAGCGTTCCTATAATCTCAATAAAGCCGCCGAATTGCAGTACGGCAAGCTGCCCGCTCTGGAAAAGGAGCTGGCGGAGAAGGAAAGCATCATGGCAGAAAAAGACCGCAAGATGGTGCATGAAACCGTAACGGATGAAGAAATTGCCCGGATCATCTCCAAGTGGACGGGAATACCGGTTGCGCGTCTTTCCGAGTCGGAGCGGTCCAAGACCCTTCATCTGGCAGATGAACTGCATAAGCGTGTTGTCGGTCAGGATGAGGCGGTGGATCTCGTCAGCGATGCCATCCTCCGTTCCAAAGCGGGAATCAAGGATCCGAACCGTCCGATCGGATCGTTCCTTTTCCTCGGCCCGACCGGTGTCGGCAAGACCGAGCTTGCCAAAACGCTGGCGGAAGCGCTCTTTGATAACGAAAACAATATGATCCGGATTGACATGAGCGAGTACATGGAGAAGTACAGTGTATCACGGCTCATCGGAGCGCCTCCGGGATATGTCGGCTATGATGAGGGCGGTCAGCTGACCGATGCCGTACGCCGCATGCCTTATTCCGTCATCCTCTTTGATGAAGTGGAGAAGGCGCATCCGGATGTGTTCAACGTCATGCTGCAGATTCTGGATGACGGCCGTGTAACGGATTCCAAAGGCAATACGGTTGATTTCAAGAACACGATCATCATCATGACCTCGAATCTGGGCTCTGCCCTTCTGCTGGATGCGGCTAATGAAGGAAACGGAGATATTCCGGATCAGGTGAAAAATGATATCGAGTCGCTGCTCCGTACGCACTTTAGGCCGGAGTTTCTGAATCGTCTGGACGAGCGGATCTTCTTTAAGCCGTTGACCAAAGAGAATATCCGGGGTATCCTGCAGCTGCTTGTGGACGATCTGAACCGCAGGATTGCCGAAAAGGAGATTACACTTAAGCTTACCGAGGCAGCAGAAGACCGGATCATCGAAGAAGGTTATGATCCGGAGTTCGGTGCCCGTCCGCTGAAGCGGTATCTGCAGAAGCATGTGGAAACCCTTCTGGCCCGGGAAATCCTCGGCGGAACCATCGGCCGTGGGGCAACACTGACGCTCGATACAGCTCCCGACGGATTTATGATTCGAGGATAGTCGGAATTCATTTGTGGAGTCCCACGTTCTATAGACAGTATTTTTCAACAGACTTTCATTATTCAAGTTCCCACCCATTCCGCTCAGCTTCGGGTTACGAATGGGTGGGGACATTTTTTGATGCAGGATGATGCGTTTCTAGCTAGCGTAAAGTTTTGTTCGGAAATTAAATAAAAGAAAATATAGAAGGGAACGACCACCTTGTGATAAAGTGTTTAGCGACCAAAC
>CACYDN010000300.1 GCA_902773185.1 uncultured Lachnospiraceae bacterium
CTTCGCAGCCACCCGTGAACACAATACAATTGACCTTTTCCGAATCAACTCCGCTCCGGCTGATCTCCTCTAAATCATTCGTTGCAGCCGCAGCAGAGCTTTCCAAATCAGACCCGACCATGTAGATCATAACGGTCACTGCATCGTTTGTGTTTTCCGATTCGGATGAATCTGTTGCTGAAGCTGTATCCGTGCTTGTTGCAGAAGTATTACCATTCGTTTTTCCGCATGCCGAAAGCAGGAAAAGGCAAACCATATTTACCAGCAGGAATATAGAAATTTTTTTTATGTTATTTTTGATTCTGTGGTTCATACGATCATCCTATTATTCTAAAATGACGTTGCTGCCAAGAATATACATCATCACTTCGATTCTATGATCAGGTCAAAAACTACCCGCCGGGATGCGTCATCGTTTACCGTGCCATCGTCGTTGTAAATCAGGTTTTCGGATGCCCTGCCTTCAAACTGAAGCGCATCCTTTAATTCCGGATACTTTTCAAGCATGTAATTCATAACATTCTCCGCACGCTTCTCGGAAAGCTCCTTATTATAATCATAGGTTCCCTGCGAATCCGTATAACCTGTGATCATAACCCCCTTGATCACGCCTTCCCCGGTCAGTTCGGAAATAACCGGTCCGTAATCCGCTAAAAAGCCGTCCAGCAGCTTCTTTCCATCCTCACCCAAATCTGCGGAATCATATGCAAACAGAACGCCGCTGTCATAGATGACTTCGCCGGATTTCAGGTCAACCACGGCATCCGCATTGTTGGCCAGTGCATCATTGATCCGCCCGGCCGCATTCTCCTGCTTTTCCATGATGGAAGCCATTTCATCATCCGAGATCTCGGATAAATCCTTATCCAGAACGAGACCATCCACAATGAGCGTATTATAATCTTCCCACGAGCCGGGCATCATATATGCATACGCTTTATTATCAACAAGAAGGATGGCTCCCTCATCTGTTGCATCGCCTATAAAACTGCCTTTAATCTCTCCTCCGCGATCTAAGGTTATCTTATCTTTGCTGCTCTTCTTTTCCGTTACCTGCGTCCATTTAATCGAAAAGGTTCCGTCTTTTTGGAAGTTCAGTTCCGGATCTACCGCCATCATCCCATCTGAAAAATACAATTCCTGTGATATTTCACCGCTTGCCAATTTTCTGTAACAAAAATAGATGATTCCTTCCAGAATCTGCTTTTTATTTTTGGGAGCAGCCGTTAAGGAATAGAAATTCTTGTCAAAAAACTTCGTATAGTATGCATCCTCGGTCATAAAATCAACAGATACGTTATCACGACTGAGAACCAGATTCAGTCCGTTGAACGAATACTTCAGGTCCATCTGAAAATCAGTATATTCAAAGCTGTAATCCTCATGGACATCTATTCCTCTTAAATGAATCGTATCATCATCAATCGTATATTGACACAAAAGCTTATCCTCGGCATGGTAACCGATCATATCGTTTTCACTGTTAGCAAAAACAATACTTGCTGTATAAATGTGACGTTGAATCTCATAATTATGATAGATTACATCACCATCCACGTCTCCGTATTTTTCGATTATCCAGTCTCTTTGATACGATTTTTCTAATGATTCAGATTTCACTATGGTGAAATCATTAATACTTGGATATGGCGTTCCGTATTCAAAACCACGGCCAAACCATACATCCACAGGTATATCCGATAAATTGTTTCCGGCAATGACGGTTGAATACGAAAACTGATCCCGAACCTTTGCATCTAACGGCAGACTCACATTATCAATATCGGAGCAACGATAACGTCCGGATAAACAATCTTCTGCGATTGCCCCTTCCACGAGCGGCCACTTTTTCCCATTGGCATAGACATAACGAGTGACCTCTCTCGGTTCCTGATCCGGCTGAACCTTTACTTCGAAGTCCGCTGATAAAGGTTTGGAATCCCTTACCTCCTCAGTCGTACTCTCATCTTCTTTTCCCTGCTCCGTCGATTGAACGGATTCTGTCACAGCTTCTTCTTTTTTCGAATTACTGTCCTTATTTCCACAGCCTGACATAAGTGCAGACATAAGAACAAAATATACGCCAACC
>CACYDN010000301.1 GCA_902773185.1 uncultured Lachnospiraceae bacterium
AGTAAAATTAGCACATCTTGTAGCTGAACATTCAGCTATCCTTGGTGGATTCCCACATTTAATTTCCGTAGGTAAATTTACGCTGTCTGCGTTTCTATTTTCCGTTTCCAATCTGTTGCGCTTTTGTTATTATATATATAATAGAATCGATTCAGTAGACTCATCGAAAAGTAATAGAGGCAAATTTAAGCGGAGGTGCAACATGCCGGGAACAGGTGAAGAAAGACTGAAGAAGAGACAGACAAAAACATATAAAAAGTACGTGAAGCATTTCGCCAGTACGAATATGGATGAGGAATATGACGCATATGAAAAGGCGGTCCATAGATCTCTCCAGAAGCTGGTCCGGGAAATCGATCAGAGAAGCCCTTACGATGCAAAAGGAAGACTGAAGAACGGGGCGGACCGGGATGCAAAAATGTCAATTGACGACATGAAAAAGATGGCAGGCTTCTATAAGGCCGTTCTTTCGAACCTGAATGCCCTGATCGATGAAGTATATGAGAGAATGGAGGATATCCGGGAGGATGCCTACACCAATCTGACGCTTCACTATGAGATGGAGCTTATGCAGAATGAGATGGGAATCTATGATGGTCTGGCCAAAAGTCTCAGCAAGGATCTGGCTGCGTTTGAGAAGTCTGTAAAGAATGGACAGGAAATGTCTCTGAGGGATATTTACGAAGAATCCCGTGTGAATGCATCCTATCAGGTGACCTTCCTTCCCGGTAAAAATAAGGGTGGACAGAATGAACGTATTCCCGTGGAAGTGACAAAGGAAGACGTAAAGGAACAGGGTTATTTTACTCCGGATAAACCTGTCAGAAATCGCAGCATTACGGGAATGGTAGCAAATTCGATCAAGAAATTCGGCAGTGCCGCCGATTTTCTTTCCGTCAATAAATTCATGTCCGTTTTCAATGATATTAACGGAAATGATCCCAAAATGTTTTCTCATCTGGCAAACCAGCTGGAAGTTTTTACCATGCAGGATTATAATAAAATCCTGGATATGCTGGACGCCAATACGGCTACCAATATGAGGACATTCCTGAATACACCGGAGAAGCTGAACGTTTTCCTGATCATTGCAGGAGAGGCTTTTTCCGAGCGGAATAAACAGAACATCCTTGGATCGGTCGGTATCAAGGCGGACAGCCGGATGAACAGAAGAAATGCCGCCATGAGCAAGGTGGCAGAGTTTTTGGGTGTTCCGGATCTTCTGGCCCATTCCGAAAATATCCGTTTTCAGTCAGGAAACAGGACCTATAAGGGAACCTATATGAAGAATGCGATCGGCCACGATCACAGAAAGATGACGAAGGATTCTCCGTTTCTGAAGGCAAACAAAGGAAGTCTTGACAATCTTGATCTGAAAAAGATGGTCGCCAACCTGCAGATTCTGGATTACCTTTGCGGAAATCCGGACCGGCATGGCGGAAATATGCTCTATGATTTTCGGACAAATCCGGATGGAACCGTTACCATGGTTGGTATCCAGGGAATTGATAACGATTCCTGCTTTGGCAGCCAGCTTCTTGAAATGGTGGGCTTATCCGAGGTTAAGCTGGAAAATATGCGTGTGATCACAAGGGAAATGGCAAATAAGATTCTGACCTTAGATCTGGATTCCCTGAAGCAGATGCTCTATGGCTTTGAGCTTTCCGCCGAGGAGCTTTCGAATATGGGTGACCGTCTGAAGGCGCTTCAGAATAAAATCAAGAATGACAATGCATTTTACAGCAAGGGTTATTCCAAAGGCGTGGTCGCACACGGCAAGATCAAAATCGTGGACGATGATGAGCTGGCCGAACTGGATATGGAGCGTGAACTGGCCAGTACGACGATGAAGGAAAAGCATTTACGGAATACCCTTCTTAAAAAAGCGGGCAAAACGCCGGAACAGATTCAGATTGATAAGCAAAAGTATGATCAGGAAATGGAGAAACTCAAAAAGGAGAATAACCTTTTTGATGCTGTGCTGAGAAGGAGCAACGGTTTCGAAAATATCAACAGTTTTGGCGTAAAACTTTACGGAGACTATGCGGATACTGCTTTTAAGATCACCGTAGGCGCGG
>CACYDN010000302.1 GCA_902773185.1 uncultured Lachnospiraceae bacterium
TAACTCATGCTCTCGCCACTTTAACATTTTCAATTTCAACCATTGCATATGACTACTTATCCACCCTTATCAATACTACAAAAACATCCGATATTCTTATGCAAATCAAAAAAGTGACCGATTGGTAACCCTATAATAGTTACCGCTCGGTCACTTGTCAACATCAGGCTTTCCGGGGTTTATGTTCTTAATTCTCAAAAAAAGCTTTTGCAAACTCTCTCAGATACTCTATATCCTTTATTCCTGCCACCTCATATGAGGAGTGCATTGCAAGCTGTGCAAGACCAATATCCGCAGTATTAATCGACACATGTGAATTGGAAATGTTCCCCAGCGTGCTTCCGCCCGGTTCATCCGAATGATTTACAAAAATCTGATACGGAATCCTGTTATCCTCACAGATCTGCTTTACATATGCCGCTGATATTCCATCTGTAGTATAGCTCTGTCTTGCACTGAACTTGATCACAATTCCGCCATTCATCTTCGGACTCTGCACCGGATCATACTTATTCGAATGTGCCGGATGAAGTGCATGCGCATTGTCCGCTGAAATCATGAAGCTGTTTGCATATGCGGTATAATACGCTTCGCGGCTCCTACCCAGATTATCGTTTATTCTGTCAATCAGGCTGTGCAGGAAGTCGGAATCCGCTCCCTGCTTCGTTCTCGAGCCAACCTCTTCATTATCAAATATACAGAGCATTTTGACATATTTATTATTTTCAGCCGCAACAAAACCTTTCAGTGAACACCACACACATTCCTGATCGTCCAGTCTTGAAGAACCGATAAATTCATCATCGCTTCCCCAGATTACACCCTTTTCGCGAATATACATAAACAGATCTTTTCCCAGTATGCTGTCTTCAGGCACTCCCGCAGCTTCCGCAACGAGTGACAGGATTCCCTTCTTTCCGTCTGACGTACTAACTATAGGCAGCATATCCTTTTGAAAACTGTAGGAATATCCTGTATTGGCATCTTTATTCATATGTATGGCCAGTGATGGAATCACCGCTACATCCTTATCCAGATTAACAAGCACCGACTTTATTCCGGCATCATCTCTTACAAGTATCCTTCCCGCAACAGAAAGCGGGCGATCAAACCAGGGGGCCAGAAGCATTCCACCATACTTTTCTACATCAAGCCGGATATATCCTTCTTTGCTGTATTCAAATTCTTCTTTCAATTTCGGACACGGAGAATCACTATGGCTTGCAATGATCCTAAAGCCCTTATATTCAGGACCGGGAATCGAAAATGCAATAAGCGAAGAATCATTCCTGGAAACATAGTAACTTTCACCGGCCTTTAGATTCCATACTTCCGTTTCCTTAAGGCTCTTAAATCCGGCCGCATCAAGAATTTCTTTTGCATTTTCAATCACATGATATGCCGTTGGTGACTGATCTATAAGATTCAATAACGCCTTTGCGTCATTCCCTATCTCTTTTTCCATAGTATTGTCATTCATATCTTTCATATGCCTCCACGCCTTGCTATTATATTCATTTTTCTAAAAATCTTACCAACCTATCCTGAAAATCATGATAATATGGTTTTTCAATCATCACCACGTGTGATCCACCATTTATCACTTCCAAATCCAAGCCATCCGGCAACTGTTCTTTTGGATAAAGCTCTTTGCAGAGAACGAAGGAAGAATGCCTAATCATTTTCCTTAAGCTTCTTCACAAATGCGTCTAATCTTTGTTCATTCTCTTCTGAAGGCTTTTCCTTCGGGTCGATAAATATGGCTGTGCTGTAAAAATCATTTATCTCAAGAAGACTTCTGAGTTTACCGAAAGCTTTTTCTGCGCCGGAACCGCTCTGACAGGCAAAAGCAGATATTCTCTTGCCCTTTAGAAGTTCTTTGTTCTCCAATACAAACGTTCGTATTGGCGGCGTTATTCTCCCGGCCCATATCGGAAAGCCAATAATGATTTCCTCGAAATCCGTATCCAGATTATATGGCTTCAGCGCCGGTTTTTCCGCCATAACAGCACTTTTGCCACCCCAGAAGAATTTAGCAAATCCCTTATCCGTATAAGCCTTTTCAGGTATAAGTCTCAGCTTACCGGCTCCCAGGGCATCTGAAAGTCTATCCGCAATGTACTCGGTATTTCCTTCAAGAGAATAATAAACAATGATTTTTTTCATCCTTCCATGCCTCCAAGTATCTTTTTCGCTCTCCCGCACCACTTCAGATATGCTTCATATGTATCTATCCCGAAGGTGACCGTCAGATAGTAATAAACATGATCCTTCTGATTCAGCACTTTTTCCAGGTTTTCCTCATAAACCCGCAAAACAGCCATATTTCTTTTCACCTCTTCTTCAAAACAGCGAATGTTCTTAA
>CACYDN010000303.1 GCA_902773185.1 uncultured Lachnospiraceae bacterium
ACAGCATAGCCGCATCATACAGCGTATAGAAATTGTTGTGCGACTTCCCTGCCCGCCGCTTCGGCTGGGTGTACGGAATTTCCTTCCGTTCAAACCCGAGCTCGGCCACAATGCCTCTGAGAAAGGGCGTCGGATCGTTCAGGTCCCGAAGAACATTAATGAACTCTTTATCGTAAAGACCCGAACCTGTAAAGTGTTCAATCTGCTCCACATCGGAGAACTTCTTGACAAACCTGTAATACATGGACCGGAGCTTATACATCATCCGGTTTTCCTTGCTGTCCGTTTTGATGCCGATCACGATCTTGTAACCATTCTCCCATTCCTGCAGATACTGGGGAATCAGCTCGATCGGATCCTGAAAATCACAGACCATGGAGATCACGCAGTCGCCCGTGGCCTGCAGCATGCCGTAATACGGCGAATTGAACTGCCCGAAATTCTTGGCATTGAAAATAGCCTTTACATTCTTATGCCGCCGGCAGATTTCCCGGAGAAGGGGCCGCGTATTGTCCCGCGAATCGTTATCGATAAAAATAAGCTCCATATCATACTGCGGAAGCTCCTTCTCGAACAGATTCAGGATGGCCTCACTCATGGGTCCAACATTTTCTTCCTCATTGTAGCAGGGAATGAGGACACTGACTTTTTTCCTGTCCGCCATATTTTTTTCCTCTTCCTCCGATCCTTTTGCCAGCATTCTCCAAGCTTTCCGGTTTCTTTCCGGGCAGGCAGACCGGAAGACCGCCTGATCACTATCTTCCAAACTGCTTTTATCGCTTTATACCATTTTCTTCAATTGCTCCCGAACAGCTTCATGAATCACCTCTGAAATATATGCCAGCTTTTCCTCTGTCATGCCCGGATATACGCCGATCCAAAATGCATGCGTCATCACATAGTCGGTTACCGTAAGCTCACCGGACACCCTGTACTTATCCGTATTCCGGATGCTGTCAAAGGCGGGATGCCGGATCAGATTACCGGAAAAAAGAAGGCGCGTCTGCACATTTTTCTCTTCGATATAGCGGGTCACACGGTTTCGATCCAGTCCGCTTCCCTCTTTCACACTGAGAAGGAACCCAAACCACGAAGGAATGCTTCCGGGCGCCGGTTCCGGTAAAATCAGAACATCCGAAAGATCCGCCAGACTACTCCTGAGATAGTCCCAATTCTCTCTTCTTTTCTCAATAAAGGACGGGAACTTCCTGAGCTGCTCCACACCTATGGCCGCCTGTAGGTCGGTTGCCTTCAGATTGTAGCCAAGATGACTGTAAACATATTTATGATCATAGCCCGCCGGCAGTTCTCCGAACTGACCGTCAAAACGGTGACCGCAAAAATTATCATGTCCCGACGGACAGATGCAGTCCCTTCCCCAATCCCGGAAGGAAAGAATGATCCGGTGGAGGAGCGGGTCATCGGTATAGACACAGCCGCCCTCCCCCATCGTCATATGATGCGGCGGATAAAAGCTGGAGGTACCGATATCTCCCCATGTTCCGGTATATTTTGTTACACCATCTATCGTGTATTTCGTACCCAGGGCATCGCAATTATCTTCCACGAGCCACAGGTTATGCTCTTTGCAAAAAGCAGTGACCGCCGCAAGATCAAACGGATTCCCCAGCGTATGCGCGATCATCACGGCCTTTGTCTTTTCGGAGAGTGCCCCCTCGAGTTTCGTCACATCGATGTTATACTGAGGGACTGTCACATCCACAAATACGGGAACAGCGCCATACTGCATGATGGGTGCTACCGTAGTCGGAAAGCCGCAGGCCACCGTAATCACTTCGTCTCCCGGCAGGATCTGCCGCTCTCCCAGAAGCGGTGATGTCAGTGCCATAAAGGCGATGAGATTTGCCGAAGATCCGCTGTTCACAAGGGACGCAAACCTTACACCGATCCATGCGGCAAATTCCTTTTCAAATTTCTCCGCATACCTTCCGGCGGTAAGCCAGAAATCGAGTGCAGCATCCGTCAGACTCTGCATTTCCTTTTCATCATAAACACGGGAAGCATAGGGAACTCTGTCGCCGGGCGAAAACGGTTTCTCCGTTTCCGGCGCCTTAAACTGCCTGAAATAATCTCCAACCAGGCTGAGGATTTCCTCTCTGGCTTCCTTTTCACTGTTCCAGTTCTTCAATCGTATCCCCCTGTTTAATCCGATTTTCCAGCCAGGAAAGGATTTCCCGGTCCGTTTCCTCCCGAATAGCCTTTTCCTGCTCTTCCTCCGTTACAAGAAGCGTTTCCCGATAAACCTTTGTCCATGCCGCGGTTTCCTCCACCGCCCGGTTCACATTCCATACCGGTTTCCAGCCAAAGGTCTCCCGGATTTTCTGATTGGACAGCCGCAGGAAATTCGCCTCGTGGGGGCCGTCCGGATTTCCTGTTTCCCAGGATGCCCCATCCCCGTAAGCCTTGGTAAAACGCTCAGCCAGCTCTCCGGTCGTGAGCGAATCCTCATCATCGGGTCCGACATTGTAATAACCGGCATAACGGATGTCCTGCACCTGCCGAAGAAGAATCTCCAGATAAACACCGAGCGGTTCCAGAACATGCTGATACGGCCTTACGGAATTGGGATTTCTGACCTGAACGGGCACACCGGCCAAAACGGCACGTACCGCATCCGGAATGATCCTGTCCGCAGCAAAATCCCCTCCGCCGATCACATTTCCGGCTCTTGCCGTGGATACGGCAATCCCCTGCTCCCGGAAGAAGGAACGAATATAGGAATGGGTCACCAGTTCCGAACAGGACTTGGAATTGGAATAGGGATCGTAGCCATCGAGCGGTTCATCCTCCCGGTAGCCCTCCGCTCTTTCCGTATTCATGTAAACCTTATCCGTTGTCACATTCAGGAAGGATAGTACCGATGCCGAGTGCCGCACGGCCTCGCAGATATTCACCGTCCCCATGACATTGGTGGCATAGGTTCCCACGGGATCCCTGTAGGATTCCCGGACAAGGGGCTGCGCCGCCAGATGGATCACATAGTCCGGCTGGGTTTCATGAAAAACCTTCATAAGCCGGTCCAGATCACGCACATCTCCTTTTACGGAATTCATCCGTTTTTCCAGCGCCAGAAGGCGGAAAAGCGACGGCTGTGTGGGCGGTTCCAAGGCATAGCCCGTCACCTCCGCTCCAAAGAGAAGCAGAAGCTCCGAAAGCCAGGCGCCTTTGAAGCCTGTATGACCTGTTACAAGTATTTTTTTTCCACGGAATAATTCCAAGTCTTCTTTTTTCATCATGACTGCCATACCATCCACGGTGCCTGATCGGTGCGGATGAGACGATCCAGAAGATCCATCTCCCGCTTGGTATCCATACACTGCCAGAAGCCGTCGTATTCATAGGCGGAAAGCTCTTTATCCTTCACCAGCCGCCGGAGAGGCTCCTGTTCAAATATTGTCCGGTCATCTTCCAGATAATCAAAAATTTTCGGCTCCATGACCATGTAGCCGCCGTTGATCCGGGCCACATCACTTTCTTCCTTTTCGCGGAAGCTCGTGATCTTATGGTCATCCCCGACATCGATGATGCCGAAACGCTGTCCCAGACGGATGGCCGTGATCGTAGCAATCGTTCCCTGCTCCCTGTGGAAGCGGAGAAGATCGTTCATATCCAGCGCACAGACCCCGTCGCCATAGGTTAACATAAATGTTTCACCCTCCACGTAGGGACGGATTCTGCGGATACGCCCGCCGGTCATCGTATTGAGCCCGGTATCCACAATGGTCACCTTCCAGGGCTCCGCCACATTGCTGTGTACCGTCATGCGATTATGGTCGGTAAAATCGAAGGTGATATCGCTGTTATGCAGATAATAGTTGGCAAACCACTCTTTGATGACCTGCTGCTTATAACCTGCGCAGATGATAAATTCATTAAACCCGTAGAACGAATATTCCTTCATGATATGCCAGAGGATAGGCTTGTCACCGATCTCTATCATTGGCTTGGGCCGAAGGTGGCTTTCCTCGCTGATTCGCGTACCGTAGCCGCCGGCCAGGATTACTACTTTCATGGGCATCCTCCTGCAAAGTTTCGCTCTTCCTGTTAATTTCCAGAGCTGATATCTGCTGAAAAACAGATCATACGGTCATTGCAATACATGAATTATGTAAACCAGTCATGTTACAGTGCCTTGATCCGTTCAACCGCCTGAACGGTGTTCTCATAAGAACCGAATGCCGTCAGCCGGAAATACCCTTCTCCGCTGGGGCCGAAACCACAGCCCGGGGTTCCCACCACGCCTGCCTCATGTAACAAGAGATCAAAGAAGTCCCAGGAGGACATTCCGTCCGGTGTTTCCATCCAGATGTAAGGCGCATTTACGCCGCCGGATACACTGTAGCCCGCACTCCGGAGTCCTTCCAGAATGACCTTCGCATTGTTCATATAATAAGCAATCTGTTCACCGGTCTCCCGCTGCCCTTCTTCGCTGAAAACAGCCTCACCGGCTCTCTGGATGATATACGGTGCACCGTTGAACTTGGTGCCGTGACGCCTTGCCCAGAGGGAATGCAGCATATTGCCGTCTTCGTCCTTGATATCCTTCGGGATTACCGTATAACCGAGACGGGTACCGGTAAAGCCCGCATTCTTGGAAAAGCTGCGGATCTCAATGGCACAGTTTCTTGCGCCGGGAATCTCAAAGATGGAGTGCGGCACATCCGGCTCGCTGATATATGCCTCGTAAGCCGCATCATAGATGATGACTGCCTTATTTTGAATGGCATATTCCACCCAGCCCGCGAGGGCATCTCTCGAAATGGCCGCGCCTGTCGGATTGTTCGGGAAGCAGAGATAGATCACATCCGGTGTTTCCGCCGGGAATTCCGGCTGAAAACCGTTTTCCTTCGTACAGGGCATGTAAATGACTCTGCTCCAAAGTCCCGTCGCCGGATCGTATTCGCCGGTGCGGCCGCTCATTACATTGGTATCGACATATACCGGGTAAACCGGATCGCATACGGCAATCCTGGCATCGGCTGAAAATATTTCCTGGATGTTACCGGAATCACTTTTTGCGCCATCGCTGATGAAGATCTCGTCAGCATAGATTTCTGCGTGAATCGGTTTATAAACCCGATCCACAATGGTTTCCCGAAGGAAGCTGTAGCCGAGATCCGGTGCATAGCCGCGGAAGGTTTCCTGTACACCCATTTCATCTACGGCGCTGTGCATCGCCTTTATCACTGTGGGACAAAGAGGAAGAGTGACATCCCCGATTCCAAGCCGGAGCACCTCTTTCTCCGGGTTCGCCTCCTGAAACGCCCTCACCTTTGCCGCAATATCGGAAAAGAGGTAGCTTCCGGGCAGCTTCAAATAATCCTGGTTTACCTTAATCATTTTTTGTTTCTCCTAAAACTCTGTTTCTTTGTCTACTCTTCCACTTCGCCGGAGAACACGGTCTCCGCCGGTCCTGTCATATATACGGTATTGGCCTCTTTATCCCAACGGATATGCAGGGTCCCGCCAAGAAGCTGGATATCCGCCTCCGGCGCTGCAAGGCCGTTCAGATGGGATGCCACAAGCACCGCACAAGCGCCGGTACCGCAGGCCAGTGTCTCGCCCGAACCACGCTCGTATACACGCATCTTAATATGGGAGCTGTTGAGTACCTCCGCAAATTCCGCATTCACACGCTGGGGAAACGCCGGATGGGACTCGTAGATCGGTCCTGCCACTTCCAGCGGCAGATGGTCAATATCTTCCTCAAAGAAGACAACGTGGGGATTTCCCATGGATACACAGGTTCCTTTGCGGATGATCTCGCCCGCATCGAGCGGAAGCCCGATCACCTTTCCGTCCGTAAGCGCAAAATCCTTCGGCACATCCACCGGTATCTTTTCCGGTGCAAACTCCGGTGCGCCCATGTTCACGGTAACCGTCTTCACCTTGCCGTCAACCACTTCCATGGAAAGCTGTTTAATTCCGGCCAGTGTTTCCACCGTAATCTCCGTTTTATCGGTAATACCGCTGTCATAGGCATATTTTCCCACACAACGGATTCCGTTTCCGCACATTTCTCCGCGGGAGCCGTCGGCATTGTACATATCCATCCGGACATCCGCCACATCACTCGGGCAGATCAGGATCACACCATCCCCGCCGATTCCAAAATGTCTGTCGCTCATTTTCCGCGCAAAAGCAGCCGGGTCCGCTATTTTTTCCGTAAAACAGTCAATGTAGATATAGTCGTTTCCCAGGCCGTGCATTTTTGTAAATTTCATGGTTTTACCCCCATATACTTATCTTTTCAGTATATCATAAATCCGTCCCTCTGAAAAGGGTCGGCACTACAGCTGCAACGTGAACGGAGCGATCGTTACCGGGAAGTTTTTATTGTAGTACGGATCGCCTGCCTCCAGAATATCACCCCAGTACTTTTGGAAAAGCTTCACTTCTCCGATGAACCGTTTTTCCTTCTCCGGTGTGGTCTCATAGCCGCGTGATTTGGACTCATAGTGATGCCATCTGGCGAAGGCATCGTAAACCACCAGATAACCGGCCTTTCTCGCTTTGAGGCAGAAGTCCACATCGTTCAGGGCAACTACGAATTCTTCCCGAAGGCCGCCCACCTCATCGAAAACATCCTTCCGGACCATCAGGCATGCCGCGGTAACCGCACTGTAATTGCAGTTGATGCACGGACGCATCATGTAACCCAGGCCATCCGCATCGATGCCGGAGAAAACATGTCCCGCAAAACCGCCATACTGGCCAAAGCCAAGGACAACGCCCGCATGCTGCACGGTATCATCCCCGAAGAGAAGCTTCGCGCCAACGATACCGACATCCTTCCGCATACAGATGCCGAGCATATCGGAAATCGCCTCCGGTGTGATGAGCTCCGTATCGTTGTTCAGAAGCAAATAATACTCGCCGGATGCCGCCTTCGCGCCAAAGTTGTTGATGGCCGAATAATTAAAGCCGCCTTCCCACTTCACCACCTTGATAAAGTCATACTGTGCGGTTATTTCGTCATAATAGGCAAAGGTCTCCGGCTCCTCGCTGTTATTTTCTACAATAATGAATTCGAAATTGCGGTAGGTACTCTTTTCAATGATTGAAGTAATACAGGTCCGAAGGTCATCCCTGTGGTCCTTATTGGGGATGATGATCGATACAAGCGGATTTCCGGGTGTATCGTAAACGGCATGGTAAAGCCCCCACATGCCGGTATGCTCCGCATGTGCCGGCACACCCATCCGTTCAAAGTGCCTGTCCAGGGCCATCCGGCCCGCTTCGTAGCAGTACATCTTGCTTTCCGGATTTCCCGCCGTGGATTCCTCGTGAATCCGCCAATGATACAGGATTCTGGGCACGTGGCGGATCACAGCCGGATCATTCCGAAATGTCTCTGTAACCCGGAGCACAAGATCATAATCCTGTGCGCCGTCATATTCCTTGCGGAAGCCGCCGAGATCCTTCACGAGCTTCTTCGGCATGAGCAGAAAATGCGTAATATAATTATGGGAATTCAGAAGATCCGGGGACATATCCGGCTTAAACACCGGATCGGTATGCACCCATTTTTCGCCCCGTTTCACGATTCTGTCCTCGTCCGTGTAAACGACCTGTACCTTCCTGTCCTGCAGCTCTTTTACACATTCGAAAAGAAGATCCGGTTCCAGCTTATCGTCATGGTCCAGAAGTCCGACAAAATCACCTGAAGCAAGCGCCAGCGCCTTGTTCGTATTTTCCGAAATACCCAGGTTTTCATCCAGATACCGTACCCTGAGGCGGTCATCCTCCTTCCGGTAACGACGGATCAAAACCTTCGTTCTTCTCTCCGTACTGCCGTCGGCGATGCAGAGTTCCCAGTTGGGATACGTCTGGTTCTGCACGGATTCGATCATTTCCGCCAGAAACTCCGGCGGTGTGTTATAGGTCGGCACGATCAGGCTGATCTTCGGCATGTAAGCAAACTGCTCCGCCTCCTCCCTCTGTTTTTTCAGTTCATTGTCATGAATCCTGTTTTTCTCAAACCACTGGGGGTATACTTCATTCGGGGATTCCTGTTCATGCCAGCCGCTTCTGAGCTTCCCACGAAGCCCTTTCACCCCGTTCCTTTTGACATACGAAAACAGACGTTTATAATTTGTGGGATTCACAAGTTTTTTGATCTTCTGTTTCATTTCCTTCTCCTTTATCGGCCCAAATTATGCGTCTTATACACTGCCGGGACTACGCCGGACAGTCCAAAAACTCATTCCACTGATCATCCGGCTCCCACGCCCAAAACACCACCTTATATCTTACCATATACCCATCCCTTTTTCCAGTGAAAAACAAGTAAAAAACCCGCCGGAAATCCGGCGGGCCTTATTGAAGTTCTTACTCTACTACGTAAGGAATGAGGGCAATCTGTCTTGCACGCTTTACAGCTACAGTCAGTGCTCTCTGATGCTTAGCGCAGTTACCGGTGATTCTTCTCGGAAGGATCTTTCCTCTCTCAGAGATGTACTTTCTGAGGTTGGCAGCATCCTTGTAATCGATCACTTCGTTCTTGTCAGCACAGAAAACGCAAACCTTTTTTCTTCTGTGCATAGGTCTTCTTCTCATAGGAGCAGACGCGCTCTGCTCAGACTTATTGTAAGGCATGATTTTTTCTCCTTATTCATTCTACTTGAATGGAAGATCATCCTCAATACCATCCGGTACATTCATGAATCCTTCTGCACCTACGGATTCCTGTGCCGGTGCGGCCTGAGGCGTATATCCGGTTCCCTGACCGGCGCCTGCGGAATTCTTGCTTTCTACGAATTCCTGGTCTTCCACAACAACATCAGTGGTGTAAACCTTCTGTCCGTCTTTGTTGGTATAGCTGCCTGTCTGAATGCGTCCCGTCACACAGATCTTGGTACCCTGCTTCAGGTACTTCTCTGCGAATTCTCCACTCTTACCAAAGCCTACACAGCCGATAAAATCCGCTGTCTGCTGGTCGTTCGTGTTACCGCTTCTTCTGCCACGTCTGTCTACAGCCAGTGTATATCTGGCAATGCAGAGCTGTTCGCCACTCTGGCCCTGAGAATATCTTACATCCGGGTCGCGCGTAAGGCGGCCGATCAAAATTACTTTGTTCATAATACCTCCGATTTCATTTCTTAAGCGTCTTGCTTAACAATGAGGAATCTGAGAACATTATCGTAGATACGCAGATGTCTCTCGATGAAATAAGGAGCATCCTCCGGGCCTTCAAAATGGATGAAGTAGTAATAACCCTCAAGCATGTCCTGAATTTCGTATGCGAGTCTCTGCTTACCCTTCTCATCGATATCGGTGATTGTACTGCCGGACT
>CACYDN010000304.1 GCA_902773185.1 uncultured Lachnospiraceae bacterium
ATTCTGATGATACCCGGGGATAACGGAATCGTAGAGCCGCCGCCAGAAGAACGCTTTATCCGGGTCCACCTTCACATTCAGATTGATGAACCCATCCTTCTCATAGGTCCACAGAAAGGCCTTCTTGTTCCCCTTGTAGCGCACCAGCTGCCAGTTGTCGTCATAGAACGGCGCATCCTGGTACGTGTCCGGGAAGGAAAGGCCGTAGGTTAAAGCCTGTTTTCGTGTTTTCATAGGGTACCTCACTTAACGTTCCCACAGCTCATAGCCCCGTCTAAACGGATAGAAAGTTTGCTATCTCATATATCTCCTGCTTCATTTCATAAAACCCGATAGGTGGGAGCCCACCACCCATGTTTACTGCCATCGCGTATTCCGTATCGGATAACGGATAATTATAGAACGCATCCTTCTCATTCTGATGTTTTAGCTGATCGGCGTATGAATGAATCGCCTTATAGTATTGCGGATACCTTGCAAGAACCCTCGGAGTCGTCATCCACTCAGGAATAGCATCCGAAAGATGATAATCTACAAACTCCACCTTTCCGTTTTTTAGAATCTCCTGCCTTAGAAGATCCCTGACCTCCATCAGAGTGATTCCGAGATAATTATTACCGTCCCAGTTCGATACATCTTTCCACGCTTCATTATGCAGATTGATTCCTATGCCCCAAACCCGATCCTGACCGGCGCACTCCGCAAGCAATGCATTTTTAGTCGATAACAGTTCCTGACAAAGCTCCGGATTCTGTCTGAAATTCGCATAAACTCCCTGCTTAACAATGTGCCGGCAATTCCTGTCCCATACATCCTTCACATCCACAAATTCAGGAAAGTTCTGCTTACCGCCCAGACTCTTTATCTCAGCAGGGTCATTGGAATCCATGATCTTAGATACCAGATCATATCTTCGTGCCAGGGCCACCTTCCGCGACATCATATACTGTTCCACGCAGCAATACCGCCGCCCCGCATACTCAAACGATGCCATATACCAATTGCTGAAGCAACCGTAGGGTTCATCCGGAAGATGAAAGCCAATGATATTTAACTGATTCTCATTCATTTTTAACACCACCGATTTATCTTTGTTCTACCTCTCCCACAGCTCATAGCCCTGCCGGCGGGCCGAGTCGTACACCGGCTGCATGTTCTTCTGCAGGATATTCGTAAACTCCTCCTGCGAGTTGCCCGGCCGGTAGAGCTCCTGCCCGGCCCAGATGGAATGCAGATTATCGCGGTAGCATGCCTCGAAAAGCTTCCGGATGCCCGGCCTCTCGTGGATGAACCCATACAGCAGATACTGGTTCGCCGCGAAGCGCGCGAAGAACGGATCCCACATCGGCAGACGGTTGCTCTTCGAACTGTTGAGCGACGAATCCATGGGCATGAGATTCCACAGCTCATCGTTCATCACAAACGACCAGGGGATGAAATGGTCCACATCATAGCATTTCGGCACGACCGGGTCGCCGGTGAACACATCCCGCACCTCGGAGATGTCCAGGATGCCCTCCCAGAGCCTGCGCACGTTCCCGAGCTTCCGCATCTTCTCATCCATGGGCGCCAGCTTATACACGAGCCCGGGCACCTCCGGATTGTTGTTCTGCAGCCACTTCACCTTCTCGTACTGAATCCATCCGAGGATGGACACGGTGTTATCCTGAATCATCCTGATCCACGCAGGCTGGAAGATCATCTCCTTCTCAAGCTTCGCGGACATGCCCAGCGTGTACGGCAGCAGCGACACCTCGCGGTTAATCCGTTCAATGTACTCCGTCATCCGCCGCACGCTCCCCCAGTCCCGCTCCGTGAGCTTACCGGGGAAGAAACCCGCCAGCGCCCGGTAGGGCACCATATTCGTCAGCTGCGCCTTGCTTTCCTTCAGCTCGTCGCGATGCGCCCGGATCGCATTCCGGATTTCGACCTTGGATGCATTCGCCGGAAGGTCCGACAGCTCCGCCAGGCGGGATACCGCGCGCTCCAGACCGTCGCGCACCTGGCCATCCGCCTGCAGACCGGAAAGATGGATGTGAAACTCCCGGACGGAATACCATGCATTGCAGATCATCTCGTCGATCACCGCATCGAACGTCGTCTTCTCCACACCCTCGGAGATGAGCTGCACAATGGCCTCCAGCCAGTAGAACTTGTAGCAGTAGGACGGATCCTTCATCATGCGGGAGAAGCCTTCGAGATTCAGCGTGTTGATGTAAGGCTCCGGGATGGTGAGGTTTAATTCAGTTTGGGAGGGGATGAAGTCAGTCATGGGGGTACCTCTTAATCAGTAGATATACTGTCCACCAGCTTCTTTTCAAATTCAAGCGTCTGCTCCAAAGCAGCGTCAAGATTTGCAAATATTGTTTCTTTATTCAAATCCTCCGGGATTTCTATTTTGGTGGTTTTAAAACATTTCCACCATAACCAATCCTTTTTTGCCTGCTTCATATCTACAATTTCGTTTATCCTGTTGAGTTTGATTCTCAACTCTTCTGATAGGTTCTTGGAGTTAAAAACAAGCTGAAGAACCACATAACTCATTCTTTTGTTGAGTATCTCATAAAAATAATGATTGGGCGTTCCCCATCCGCTTAATGCATCCGGTGTGTCCGGCAACAGTTTCGACATTGCTTCCGTGGTAAACCTTGTCTGGGTCATATTACTTCGATCCGGCCAGCCCACGATTTCATTCTTTGATGCCATCCATTCTCTTGATATTTCTGCAATCTTTTGAAGCCTTGCAGTTTCTTCAGGGCTCCTTCCACCGGAAAAAACCGGAGGAAACATCTCCTGTAGTAACGGTACCATCGCCCTTCTGAATTTGGAACTCCATTCTCCCAAAAACTCTTCCAGCTTGTCCCAGTCATCCGAATTCATAATACTGACGTTATCCAAACGATAGTTGATGAAGGAACCTTTAAAATCATCTGCTCTATCCCAGTCAAGCTTTGCTCCTACACTTTCCTCGATTTCAGCCCGGTGTGATAACAAATAATCATATGCTGCTTTGTTTTTCGATGTGTCTGATTTTCCTAGAAAAAGATATACTCTTGCTCCGTCATAATTTGCTGCACATACGATTCTAAATCCTCCGATACCGAAGTAGCCATTTACTTCATTTGACGTTGTGGGACTAACACTTTCAAATAATTTGTTGTCATTCTTCTCACGTATTAGGGGCAAAGCCTTTTCCCAGAACTGTAAGCGGATTTCTTTCATTCCGCCTTCGCCACTTGCAGATTTTAAAGTCACCTCAAGCGGAAGCGTTTCCGCTTCCCATATCTTACGAATTCTTTTCTCGAAATCTGCAGTTCTATCATATATTTTCAATTCATTCCATTCAGTATTATTTTCAACCACATCCCGGGTCAATCGAAGGTCTGCAAGATTTCTTATTCCTTTTCTGCCATGTTTTCCGTTAACCTTATCACCAAAGGCACTGTTACTGATGGATGTATTAAGCTTTGAATTCAAC
>CACYDN010000305.1 GCA_902773185.1 uncultured Lachnospiraceae bacterium
TAATGTAACCTTCGACTTTCTTAGCCATTTAAAAGTACCTCCTAACGTGGTAATGACGGGGCTCTGCCCCTTCCACTTTGTTTACAGCTTCGCGATATCGTCGAGACTGATCTCCACATCCGTGGAACGTCCGAAGATATCGATTTCGATTGTAACTGCCTGTTTTGTCTGATTGATTGCCTTGACCTTACCGATGGTTCCTTCCCAGGCACCTGATGTAACCTGGATGGAGTCGCCGATTTCGATATCGATTTCCGTTTCACCGGTCTTCACGCCGAGCTTTCTCATTTCCTCGTCCGTGAGCGGCACGGGTTCAGACCCCGGTCCGACGAAGCCCGTAACACCGCGGGTGTTCCGTACCACGTACCAGGTCACATCGTTTTTGATCATGTGTACCAGTACATAGCCCGGGAAGAGCTTCTTCTGTACCACTTTTCTGACACCGTTCCGGATTTCCGTCACATCCTGCATGGGAACCATAACATCAAACATCTGGTTCTGCAAGCGGCGGTTCTCGATGGTCTTCTCGATATCAGTCTTCACCTTGTTCTCATAACCGGAATAAGTGTGAACAACATACCAGTGCGGCTCACCGTCTCCCATCTGCTTCACATTGGAAGAAACCGGTGCCTCCGGAATGTCGGGCGTTTCCACTACTGGTGTTTCCTCGATCATTTCGTTCTTTTCTTCTTCTGCCATGTGTCACTCCTACCAAATAAAGTGAAGTCCATACTTTACGGCCCAGTCTACCAGGAATATTACCGCACCGATCAAAACTGCGGAAAATACGACTGCGACTGTTTCACG
This sequence comes from uncultured Lachnospiraceae bacterium, assembly GCA_902773185.1. Taxonomy (GTDB): domain Bacteria; phylum Bacillota; class Clostridia; order Lachnospirales; family Lachnospiraceae; genus Eubacterium_Q. The sequence goes on from CACYDN010000305.1 coordinate 808, forward strand.
GAAAAGGCGTTTCTTTGTCGGCCAGGTAATCTTGCCAAACTCTGCTTTCAGATTCTGAAACCAGCTTCTTTTTACGGCCTGCTGTGTTTCCTTTTTCTCTGACACTGTTCTACCTCTTTCTTTCCGTTTGCCGATTACTTTGTTTCCTTGTGGTTTGTATGTTTCTTGCAGAACTTACAATACTTCTTGGTTTCCATCCGGTCCGGATGAAGCTTCTTGTCTTTTGTGAGGTTGTAATTTCTCTGTTTGCATTCCTCACACGCAAGGGTAATCTTTACGCGCACAACTAACACCTCCTGTTTCTTATTTTACTACTAAGCCTTATGCGACTATTGGCTCGATTGCACACAAAAATAAGTGCGTCTAAAGTCGCAAGAGTAAGAATAACATAGGGAAAGATGGTTGTCAAGGTTATTATGCATTGTTCTTACTATTTATTATGCATGGGCAACAGATTCCTACCCTTCGTTCAGAAGCATTAATTCCTCCGGCGTCAGCTGTCTGGATTCCCCCGGCAAAAGAGACGGATCCAGCCGAAGCTTCCCCATGGATACCCGTTTCAGGCTGATAACTTCACTTCCTACGGCGGCAAACATGCGCTTAATCTCGTGGTAACGCCCTTCCGTAATGCCGATCAAACATAGATGAATATCGATGTTTTCCGTTTCATCCGAGTTCTGCACGTCCAAAATGCACGTTGCCGGGGAAAGCAACGTCAGTTCTGCCGGGAGCGTCGGTTTTTCATCCCCGATATCCACGCCGGTACGGAGCATCTCTTCCGCTTCCGGAGAAAGAGCGCCGCGATACAGGACCAGGTATTCCTTTTTCACATGATGCTTCGGCGAAAGAAGGCGGTGACTCAGCTGCCCGTCATTGGTGATAATGAGAAGCCCCTCTGTATCCTTATCGAGGCGCCCCACCGGGAAAAGATCACGCCTTCTCCCATCCGGCACGAGATCCACTACTGTTTTTTCCATCGGATCCTTCGTTGCCGAAACGACACCCTTCGGTTTATTCAGCATATAATAGGAAAGAAGCTGAAAAGAAACTGCCTTCCCGTTCACGGTTACCTGCTGCTTCTCGGGATCAAAACGGAAGGCGGCATCCCGGATCCGTACGCCGTCCACCATGACAGTTTCCGTCTTCAATTTTTTCTTCACCTCCGACCGCGTGCCGAAACCGGCATCGGCGAGGAACTTATCCATACGAATCTGCATGACTATCCTCAAATATGTTTTTCGCCCGAATCACACCGTTCCGGTATTTTCGGGCGAAAAGATTTCAGTTATCATGAGCCGGATACCCGTATTAAATCCGGTTTAAAATATAGCACGCAGTCCAAACACGATCAGCACAAGGATACCCAACGCAATGCGGTACCAGCCGAACACCTTGAAATCATGCTTTTTGATATATCCCATCAGGAATTGAATGACAATGATAGATACAAAGAAGGCAACGATCATGCCGACCAGCAACTCCACCGCCTGGAAAGCAGTGAAATGGAAGCCGAACTTCACGAGCTTCAGGAAGCTTGCACCAAACATGACAGGAATACTCATAAAGAAAGAAAACCTTGCAGCCAGTCCGCGGGAAACGCCAAGCACGAGCATACCGATAATGGTCGCACCCGAACGGGAAACGCCGGGGACCAGTGCAAGCATCTGGAAGGCGCCGATGAGAAGCGCATCCTTATAGGTGAGCTGGCTCAGCTTCCGGATGGCCGGCTGCCGTTTCTTATTCCAGTCTTCCACGATAATGAACCAGATACCGAAAATGATGAGCGCCAGTGCAATGATCACCGGCTTATGCATATGATCGTCAATGAAATCATCCAGAGCAAAGCCGAGGATTGCCGCCGGAAGCGTTGCTGCAAGCACCTTGGCCCAGAGAAGCAGGGTCCCGCGGCTCGTCACGATCTGACCGCTCTCCGCCCGTTTCCACGGCCACAGCTGTTTCCAGTAGATCACAACAACCGCCATGATCGCACCGAGCTGGATGACCACAAAGAACATGGTCTTGAATTCTTCCGGTGCCTTCAGTTTCAGGAAAAGATCCACCAGAAGCATATGCCCGGTACTGCTGATGGGCAGCCATTCCGTAATTCCCTCCACAATACCGAGGATAACCACTTTGAATAATTCTAACATACTCTCCTCCCTACTTACTTTGTCAATTCCGAATATTCCTGCGTTACACTTCCCACATCGCCGATACTTCTGAGCTTCCCCTTCTCCAGAATCATCGCTTTGTTGCAGAGGCGCCTTACCTGGTCAATATTGTGTGAAACAAAAAGCACCGTAACCCCCGCATCCATAAGCGTAAGAATCTTTTCTTCACTCTTCTTTCTGAACTTTGCATCACCGACGGAAAGCACTTCATCCAGAATCAGGATATCCGGCGTCACCGTCGTAGCAATGGAAAATCCGAGCCGCGCCCGCATACCGGAGGAATAATTCTTCACCGGCACATCCATGAAATCCTCCAGTTCGGCAAATGCGACAATATCCCGGTACCGTTCCTGCAGGATAGCCTTACTCGTACCGAGACACGCACCGTAAAGAAATACATTTTCGCGGCCGGTATACTGCGGGTCAAAACCGGCACCAAGCTCGATCATGGGCGCCAGAATGCCCCGTTTCTGTACCGAACCCTCCGTGGGGCTGAAAACGCCTGCGATCACCTTGAGCAGGGTGGATTTCCCGGCACCGTTGAGGCCGAGGATACCGATTCTGTCTCCCTTGTGAAGCGAAAAGCTGATATTCCGGAGCGCCCAGAATTCATTATATTTAATCTGTCCCTTCAGCTTTCGGATGGCATATTCCTTGAGGGAATCCGTCCGCTCCCGGCTGAGGCTGAATTTCATGCCCACATCCGAGACCAGAACGGCGTCATTCTCCGGAAAGTCCGGGAGTAAA
>CACYDN010000306.1 GCA_902773185.1 uncultured Lachnospiraceae bacterium
ATCCTGGTGCTGATGTTTTCCGCACCGCCCAGTCTGAATGGTTCCGGACTTGTGGCATATGCGGCAGTAACCTATATCCTCTGGGGTGTAACCTATACGATGATGGATATCCCGTATTGGTCCATGATCCCTGCCTTCACTGAGGGTGGAAAGGAAAGAGAGAACCTTACAACACTGGCACGTTCCTGTGCCGGCGTCGGCAGTGCGCTGGTAACCATCTTTACCATGATGATCGTACATATGCTCGGCGGGGAAGGAACAAACGGCGAACGCGTCGGCTTCCGCTGGTTTGCAATGATCGTAGCTATCATCTTTATCGTATTTATCGTGATCACCTGCATCTCCATCAAGGAGAGCTCTACCGTGGATATGAAGTCGCCCTCCGTCGGCCAGATGTTCAAAGCACTTCTGTCAAACGACCAGGCCATGGTCATTGTCGGTGCCATCGTTCTGATCAACTGTGCGGTTTACATTACATCCAATCTGGTCATCTATTTCTTTAAATATGACTTCGGCGGCGAGAAATGGTACAACAGCTATACAATCTTTAATATGTTTGGCGGGGCGGTACAGATCATAGCCATGATGGCATTCTATCCGCTGCTCAGGCTCGCATTTTCCAACACGAAGATTTTCTATATTACGCTGGCCAGTGCCATCATCGGCTACGGTTCGCTCCTTACCATTGCTTTTATCAATATGTCGAACGTATTCATCCTGTTTATTCCGGGCTTCTTCATCTTTGCGGCAAACGGTATCCTTCAGGTTCTGACAACGGTATTCCTTGCCAACACGGTGGATTACGGCGAACTGAAGAACGGCCGGCGGGATGAATCGGTGATCTTTTCCATGCAGACCTTTGTGGTAAAGCTGGCCAGCGGTATTGCGGCGTTTGTGGCATCCATCTGTCTTTCCCTCAACAATCTTTCCAGTGAGGAGACGACGGAAGCGGATCAGGTGATCGATTTCTCGAAGGCGGTTTCGGACAGTCATAAGATGGGGCTTCGGATGACAATGACGCTGATTCCGATCGCAGGACTCTTTATCGCCATTATCCTTTTCAAGAAGAAATTCATCCTGAACGATCAGAAAGTTGAAGAAATCTCCCTCGAAGTGCGGAAGAAGAGGGTTGCGGAAGCCGGTATCGATATTTCGGATATGTAAGTTGGATTCTCTTTGAAAAATATAATTACATTTTGTTGCAGGGTGAGCGTGAGTAAATCTGTTCGGGACACTGCTCGCGCACGAACACGGGCTACCCCTAGCGGCCGCTTCGCCAAAACCGCTCCGCTCGCTAAGCTCTCACTTCGTATGCAAAGAACACATACTCGTGAATCGCTAAGCGCCGAGACCCGTGACGGTCCCTCACAGACTTACTCACACTTCCCTGCAATATATGTTGTGAAATAGTTAAAATAATCCATATCTGTATGTGCAACATGATAGTTTTCTATTTATAAAATGAGATAAGAATATGATTAAGAAAATCGCTTCCAATTTCATAATACAAACGAGGAATACCGCTTACGCCTTCCGCATCCTTCCGACCGGGCAGCCGGAGCATCTCTACTATGGGCCGGCACTTTATGGGGAAGAGGAAAAGCCGAAGAAGGACGATTTCGAAGCACTGGCCGAAAAGCGTCTGTTTGAGGCAGGCAATATGGTTACGTATTCGCAGGATGAGAAAACAGTTACACTTGAGGACCTTCGGCTGGAATTTTCCGGCAAAGGAAAAGGCGATATCCGCGAACCGTTTGTAGATGTCGTTTTTTCGGACGGCAGCCGGACAACGGATTTTGTCTATCGCGAAGCAAAAGCCAGAAAAGGTATCGCCGAAATGCCGGGTCTGCCCAATCCGCATGCGGAAAGGGGAGAAGCGGAGTACCTGAGGCTCACCTTTTCGGATACAAACGAAGAGCTTTATTTAGATGTCTATTATACGGCATTCTTGGAAGCGGATGTGATTGTGCGATCGGCTGTTCTCCGAAATGAAGGGAAAAAAGATGTGACCGTAAAGCGCCTTCTCAGCACAGCGCTGGATCTGGATCCGGGAGAAAGGAAGATTGTTTCCTTCCATGGTGCCTGGGCGCGCGAAATGCATATGGATGAAATGCCGGTCGGAAAAGGGAAAACCGTACTGGAGTCACGGATCGGCTATTCGGGGAACCGGACAAATCCGTTCTTTATGGTGGCTGACAGCGAGACTTCCGAAACACTCGGGAACGTATACGGCTTCAATCTCATGTACAGCGGCAACCATTATGCTGCCATGGAGACGAATGCCTACGGAAAGCTGCGGGTCGTGAACGGTATCAATCCGGAGGGCTTTTCGTGGCTGCTGTTACCGGGAGAAAGCTTTTCGGCGCCAAACAGTATCATGACCTTTTCGGATACCGGTTATCGCGGCGTGAGCCGGAATATGCACCGGTTTATCCGGGAGCATGTAACGCCGCGGAAATGGAAGAATGCAGTTCGTCCCATCCTTCTGAACAGCTGGGAGGCGGCTTATTTTAAAATCAGCGAGAATAAACTTCTCTGGCTCGCGGAGGAAGCACGGAACGCCGGCGTCGAACTCTTTGTAATGGATGACGGCTGGTTTAAAGGGCGTACGGGAGACAATAAAGCACTCGGCGACTGGGAAGCGGATCCGAAGAAATTTCCGGGTGGCATTACAAGGCTCAGTAAAAAAATCCATGAA
>CACYDN010000307.1 GCA_902773185.1 uncultured Lachnospiraceae bacterium
AAAGTTTTTTTTCATCAAGAAAAATGAGTAACAAGCACCGTTTTTGGTCTGTGGGCTGCACCGTCTGAAAATGATAATAATGCGATTACGGGCAGGAGGAATCCTGCCCGTTTTCATTGTAAAAATCGGCTTTTTATGGTAAAGTATTTCTATATAGGGTTTAGGGGATTCTAAGTAAAAATGGGAGGTCCTGATGATCAGAAAATTAAGAAAAAGAGGCGATATGGCAAGCCGGCTTGAGGTTGCTCTGAATAAGTTCAGTTCAAGAATGACATCCTATCCGCCGGGAATATGCCCGCTTATCATGTACAGATCCATTCTGCAGATGTCCATGAACCAGTCCTGCGGGAAATGTGTTCCCTGCCGGGACGGTCTGGTTGAAGCGGAGCGCATGCTCCGGGATATATTGAACGGAGATGCTACTGAAGAGACACTCGTAAAGCTGAAGGAGCTTTGTACCATGATCTCCGAGACGGCTGACTGTGCCGTCGGTGTCGTGGCCGCCAATACCGTTCTGGATAGTTTAAAGGACTTTGCGGATGAATATGAGAGCCATATTCAAAACCGCAGATGTCTGGAAAATGTTGTGCAGACGGTTCCTTGTATGACACTCTGTCCCGCGCATGTGGATGGGCCGGGCTATGTTGCGATGATCAAAAAAGGCGATTATGCCGGCGCAATCAATGTGATCCGCGACAGAAATCCGTTCCCGACGGCCTGTGCCATGGTCTGTGAGCATCCCTGTGAGAAGCGGTGCCGCAGGACCATCATCGATCAGCCCATCAATATCCGCGGTCTGAAAAAATATGCCGTGGATCAGATTGCTGCGGATCAGGTCAAAACACCTCCGGCAAATGTGAAGACAGGTAAGTCCATCGGCGTTGTCGGCGGCGGCCCATCGGGTCTCACGGCGGCCTATTTTCTGGCGCTTATGGGCCATTCCGTTGAGGTGTATGATGAGCATCAGAACCTGGGCGGCATGCTTCGCTACGGCATTCCGGAGTACCGGCTTCCGAAGGCTCGGCTGGATGAGGATATCCGCGCCATCCTTTCGGCCGGAGATATTGCGGTTCACCTTTCCACAAAGGTCGGCCGGGATGTTTCCGTGGAAGAGCTGCGGAAAAAACATGACGCTGTTTATCTCGGACTGGGTGCCCAGCTGGGTAACCGCATGCCGGTAGAAAATGTAAATTGTAAAAATGTCATTCCGGCGGCTGATTTCCTGCAGGCCGTTGCCCGCGGCGATAAGATCGATCTCACCGGAAAGCGCGTTGCGCTGATCGGCGGCGGTAACGTGGCCATGGATGCAGCCAGAACGGCTATCCGTCTGCATGCCAAAACCGTGCATGTTTTCACCCGGAAACGGGATGACTATACGGCGCTTGAATCGGAAATTGAAAGTGCGATGCAGGAAGGCGTGCGGTTCAGAACCCTGCTTTCATTCCTGCATCTGGAAGCGGATAAAGAGAATCCGGATCACATTGCGGCCATCTGGCTCCAGCCGCAGATTGTTGGAGAATTTGATGAATTCGGTCTTGTGACGACCGAGCATTCCAGTGAATATCCCTACCGGTTTGTCTGCGATTACCTGATCCTGGGCGTCGGCCAAAGATGCGACGTTGCGGATTTCGAGGCGGCGGGAATTCCGGTCAACCGGGGCAGGATCCTGGCGGATGAAAGCTGTATGATCGAAGGCATGGACGGCGTCTTCTCCGGCGGCGACTGTGTGACAGGACCGTCTACGGCCATCAATGCGATTGCGGCAGGTCAGGTTGCTGCGCATAATATCGATGAATATCTGGGGTATCATCATAAAATTGTCTGTGAAGCAGAGGTTCCCCCGGCAAAGCCGAATAAGTGTATCCCCACGGGTCGTGCGGAAATCGAAGAGAGGGATCCTTTTGAGAGAAGACGTGATTTCAAGCACGTGGAAGAACCCATGACACCGGAGGAGGCGGAGCGGGAATCCGGCAGATGCCTCCGCTGCGATCACTTTGGCTGCGGCACGATGGAAGGGGGTAGATGCGCATGGTAGAGAAGAAACTGGTAAATGTTACCATCAACGGAAAAGCATATCAGGCAGAGGAAGGTGTGAAGATCATCAATTTCTGCAAGGAGATCGGTATCGACATCCCCCAGCTCTGCCACTTCAAGGACTACAGCGATATCGGCTCCTGCCGTATGTGCATGGTTGAGATTGAAGGGTATGATACACTCTTCGCGGCCTGCCGGACCAAGGTGGAGGACGGAATGGTGATTACCACCGATTCACCGAAGCTGACGAAGTACCGGCGGGAGATGCTCCGGCT
>CACYDN010000308.1 GCA_902773185.1 uncultured Lachnospiraceae bacterium
ATTAGTTTACGGTAAATAAATTATGTCAACTTGGAACTCCAGAGGCCTCAGAGGTTCCACTTTTGAGGATCTGATCAACGCTACAAATGAGTATTACAGAAAGCATCATCTGGCACTTGTGCAGAAGATTCCGACGCCGATCGTGCCGCTGAAATTCAATTCCGAAAAGAAGCTGATCACAGAGGCCTATTTCGAAAAGGACTCCACGGTGGATTATATCGGTGTGGTTCAGGGGATTCCCATCTGCTTTGATGCAAAGGAGTGTAAGACAGATACCTTTGCGTTGCAGAATATCCATATGCACCAGTATAGATTTATGGAGGAATTTGAAGCGCAGGATGGCATCAGTTTTCTTCTCATCCATTTTACGATGCGGAATGATTTTTATTACATGCCTTTTTCCGAACTGAAACAATATATGGATCGTGTGGAAGAGGGGCATCCGAAGAATTTTAAATATCCGGAACTTCGTGACGAGTATTTCCTGAAACCGCAGGGCGGTGCACTGGTTGCTTACCTGAACGGACTGAAGCTTGATCTGACAGAACGGGATAGTTAATTAAAAAACAGTTATATTGTAGTAGAAAGGAGAATCATATATGTTTGATTTTTATCGTGTGGCGGCCTGTGTGCCGCGTGTCACAGTTGCAGACACGGAAAAAAATGTTGATGAAATGCTGAATAAGATCCATGAGGCGGCCGGTCTTTCCCCGGATGTGATCGCGCTTCCGGAGCTTTGCGTCACCGGATATACCTGCCAGGATCTGTTTTTCCAGGACACTCTGCTTCGTCAGGTGAATCAGGCGGTTCTTCGTTTGCTTCTGGAAACAAAGGAACTTCGGTCCGTCATCATTTTCGGGGCACCTGTACTGATCGAACAGGCCCTTTATAACGGCGCATTTGTCATGAAGGAGGGACGCCTTCTGGGTATATCCCTTAAGACATTTCTGCCGAATGAAAATGAGTTTTATGAAAAACGCTGGTTTTCTTCTGCGGAGGAACTGCTGACGGATAGTGTTACGCTTCGGGAAATCGGACTCAGCGTGGCGGAAGAGGATGATTACGAGATTCCGGTAGGAAATCACATCATTTATAACATTTCCGACGAGCTTCGTTTTGCAGTGGAAATCTGTGAGGATCTATGGGCGCCCATTCCGCCTTCAGCTGTTTACGCGCTCGGCGGAGCAGAGCTGATCGTGAACATTTCCGCTTCGAATGAAATCATAGGCAAGCGCGAATACCGGAAGGATCTGGTACGGATGAATTCGGCTTCTTCTCACTGCGGCTATCTCTATGTTTCCGCCGGATGCAGTGAGTCTACGCAGGATCTGATCTTCTCCGGCCATACGATCATTGCCGAGAACGGGAAAATCCTGAACCAGAACAAACAGTATATTGATGATGATTATATTGCAATTGCCGATCTGGATGCCGGAAAGATCCGTTCGGACAGAAAGAAGAGCAGCTCCTTCCGTGACAGCATGAACGTGTTTATGCCGGATATTTCCCAGAAGATCATCCAGGTTGTTTCCGATACGGGACTTCAGTCGGAAGCGGGAGAGTTCATCCGTGTGAAGAAGCATCCCTTTATTCCTTCCGCAAAATCCGCAAGAGAAAAACGTTGCCATGAAATCTTCGATATGCAGGTGGGTGCTCTTGCCAAGCGGCTTGAAATTACGAATGCGAAGCCGGTAATCGGTGTTTCCGGCGGTATGGATTCCACGCTGGCGCTTCTTGTGGCAGCCGGAGCGCTTCGCAAGCTGAACCGTCCGGCCGAGGACCTTGTAGCGATTACGATTCCGGCCTTCGGCACAACGGGCAGAACCTATCAGAATTCTCTGGAGCTGATCAAAAGCCTTGGCTCCGAGCCCAGGATCATCGATATCAAAGAGGCATGTACAGGGCATCTGCGGGATATCGGCCATGATATGGAACAGAAAGATACGACCTACGAAAATGCACAGGCCAGAGAACGTACACAGGTCCTCATGGATGTGGCAAATCAGGTAAACGGTCTGGTTGTCGGTACCGGTGACCTGTCCGAACTGGCACTTGGCTGGTGTACCTATAACGGGGATCAGATGTCCATGTACGGCGTAAACGGCGGTGTTCCGAAAACGCTGGTTCGCTGGATGATCGAAACACTGTCCGATACGGAGGACTTCCGGGAGAGCCGGAGCGTGCTGAAGGATATTCTGGATACGCCGATCAGTCCCGAACTGCTTCCGCCGGATGAGAACGGCAATATCAAACAGAAAACAGAAGATGCTGTGGGACCCTACGAGCTGCATGATTTCTTCCTCTACAACATGCTCCGGTATGGTTTCTCTCCGTCAAAGATCTATTTTATGGCAAAGAAAGCCTTTAAGGATGATTATACGGAAAATGAGATCAAGAAATGGATCACCATGTTCTACCGCAGGTTCTTTAACCAGCAGTTTAAGCGATCCTGTATGCCGGACGGTGTCAAGATCGGTTCGGTTGCGCTTTCACCCCGAGGCGACCTCAGGATGCCCAGCGATGCCAGCGGAAGACTGTGGCTGAAGGAAATTGAGAATCTTCAGTGACAGATTGCTTTCCGATTGAAACAAGCAAATATGAGAGATTTATATGAATAAAACAATGAAAAGAAATCCATCCACCTTTGCTGTCGTGACCTTTGGCTGTCAGATGAATGCACGTGATTCCGAGAAACTCGTGGGTATTCTTGAGACCATGGGGCTTACGGAAACGGAAGAGGAACAGGCGGATATTGTAATCTATAATACCTGCACCATCCGGGAAAATGCGAACCAGAAGCTGTATGGACATCTGGGTACGCTGAAAAAACGCAAGGAAAAGAATCCGGATATGATCATCGGCCTTTGCGGCTGTATGATGCAGAAGGAAGATACCGTAGCTTACGTTCAAAAGAAGTTTCCCTTTGTGGATCTGATCTTCGGTACCTTTAATTTCCATCGCGCGCCGGAGTTTATCCAGCGTCTTCTTGCCGGAGAACGGCAGGTGACGGAAATCTGGGATGAGCCGAAGGAACATGTGGAGCATCTGCCGGAGCACAGGAAATATCCGTTTAAGGGCGGTGTAAACATCATGTACGGGTGCAATAATTTCTGTACCTATTGTGTGGTGCCGTACGTCCGCGGAAGGGAGAGAAGCCGCATTCCGGAGGATATCCTGGCCGATGTGAAGGCTCTTGCAGCGGACGGCGTCCGTGAAATCATGCTTCTCGGACAGAATGTAAATTCCTACGGTGTGAATTTCATGGAAAAAGAGACCAGCGAGGTCCTGAAGGATGATCCGGATTATGCATTTCCGAATCTGCTCCGGGATGTCTGCCGGGTGGACGGCATTCTGCGGGTGCGTTTCATGACCAGTCACCCGAAGGATCTTTCCGATGAACTGATCCGTGTGATCGCAGAAGAGGAAAAAGCCTGCAAGCATATCCATTTACCCGTGCAGTCGGGTTCGACGGATGTACTCCGTCGTATGAACCGCCACTATACACGGGAAGACTATCTGAAGCTGGTAGATAAGATCCGGAAAGCTATCCCGGATGTCAGCCTCACAACCGATATCATGGTCGGCTTTCCCGGAGAAACGGATCAGGACTTCGCGGATACCGTATCCCTCGTCGAAGAGGTTGGCTACGACCAGGCCTTTACCTTTATTTATTCCGTTAGAAGCGGAACGCCGGCAGCGGAAATGGAACAGCTGCCGCAGGACCTTGTCAGCCGCAGATTTCAGCAGCTTCTGGAAGTGGTACGCCGCCGCGGCGCCGAAGTGACTGCGCGTTTTACCGGCAAGACCCTTCCGGTCCTCTGTGAGGAAGTTAACCCACACACACCGGGCTACCTGACCGGAAAAACCGAACACAACATCACCGTCCACTTCCCCGGCGACTCCACCATGGTCGGCAAGATCATTTCCGTCCGCCTGGAAGAGTGTAAGGGATTCTATTATTTCGGAACTATGGTTTAACTTTGTGCGCGAGCTTGTCTGAAACGGCTTGTATTCAGCCGACTGCTTAGAGGAGACGAAAATGGCAGAAAAGCTATCCCCCATGATGGAGCATTACCTCAAAACAAAAGAATCCTACCCGGGCTGTATCCTGTTTTACCGCCTGGGCGATTTTTATGAGCTCTTTTTTGATGATGCGCACCTCGTTTCCCGTGAACTGGAGCTTACACTTACAGGTAAAGACTGCGGCCTTGCGGAACGGGCGCCTATGTGCGGCGTGCCCTATCATGCGGCAGATACCTATATCACGAGACTTATCGAAAAAGGTTATAAGGTAGCCGTTTGCGAGCAGGTGGAGGATCCGAAGCTTGCCAAGGGACTCGTCGAGCGGAAGGTGATCCGTATTGTCACACCGGGCACCAATCTGGCGCCGGAAAACCTGGATGAAGCAAAGAACAGCTATTTATTTACCGTATCCGCACTGTCAGGGAGCTATGGCATCGCCGCCGCTGATATCAGTACGGGTACCTTTTATGTAACATCGCTCAGTCGTCCGGAAGCTGTGATCGATGAATTGCAGAAATTCCAGCCGCGGGAAATCCTTTTTGATCCAGAGATCGAAAAAGAAAATGCGGATCTTTACTCCGGACTTTCAGCCTATACAGTCGATGAAAATGCCGCACTTACCAAAGCGCCGGCACGGTATTTCCGGCCGGATGTCTGCCGGAATATCCTGCAGGCGCAGTTTCAGGTGGCATCTCTGGAAGGACTGGGCATTGCGGATCTTCCCGATGTAATCCTTGCTGCGGGAAGTCTTCTTCTATATCTGCAGGATACCCGGATGGAAACCATGGGGCAGATCAATGATATCTCCCTTTACCGTACGGATGCCGGGATGACGCTCGATGCGGCAACGCGCCGGAATCTGGAACTTACGGAAACCATGCGGAGCAGGATGAAGAGAGGTTCGCTTCTCTGGGTTCTGGATAAGACCAAAACGGCCATGGGGGCGAGACGCCTCCGGCATTACGTGGAGATGCCGCTCCTTCAGGAAAAAGAGATCAATGACCGTCTGGATGCCGTAGAGGCACTGAACGGAAGCGTCATGCTCCGGGATGAGATGCGGGAATATCTCAGCGCGGTATATGATCTGGAACGGCTTATGACGCGTGTGTCGCTCAGAACAGCTAATCCGAGAGATATGCTGAGTCTCAGAGAATCCCTCAAATATCTGCCTTATATCCGCCAGCAGCTGACCGATCTTTCGAGTGGGATTCTGGATCATATCCGGGAGGATTTTGATACCCTCGAGGATGTGTATGAGATGCTTTTGGCCATCCGTGATGATGCACCCCTTACCGTAAAGGAGGGCGGAATCTTCCGGGACGGTTACCGGGCGGAGCTGGATGAGTTTAAAAATACCAAGGCACATTCCAAAGAGCTTCTGGCTTCTCTTGAGGAAAAGGAGCGTCAGAATACCGGAATCAAAACGCTGAAGCTCAAATATAACCGGGTGTTCGGCTATTTCCTGGAAGTGACAAATTCCTTCCTGAATCAGGTGCCGGATTACTTTATCCGCAAGCAGACATTGACCGGTTCGGAACGTTTCACCACGATTGAGCTGAATCAGTTATCCGATCTTGTTCTGGGGGCGGAGGATAAGCTGTTCCATCTCGAATATGAACTCTTTACCGAGCTTCGGGATAAGGTTGGCGCGGAGATTCTCCGGGTGCAGAAGATGGCGGATTATCTGGCTGATCTGGACGCACTGGCTTCGCTTTCCTACGTGGCGGTGCAGAATCATTATGTCCGGCCGCATATCCAAAATGACGGTCATATTGATATTAGGAACGGCAGACATCCCGTGGTGGAAAAGATGATCGAAGAGGGTCAGTTTATTGCAAACGACACCCATCTCGATCAGGATTCCCACCGGATTGCCGTGATCACCGGTCCGAATATGGCCGGAAAATCTACCTACATGCGGCAGGTGGCACTCATCTGTCTGATGGCACAGATCGGCTCCTTTGTTCCGGCGGATGAGGCGGATGTTTCCATCTCCGACAGGATATTTACACGTGTTGGCGCCAGTGATGATCTGGCGGCAGGCCAGTCCACGTTTATGGTAGAGATGAGCGAAGTTGCAAACATCCTCAGGCATGCAACGAAACGCTCTCTCATCATCATGGATGAGATCGGACGCGGCACATCGACCTTTGATGGGCTCTCCATTGCCTGGGCGGTTGTGGAATATATCGCAGACCCGAACCTTCTGGGCGCAAAAACGTTATTTGCAACACATTATCATGAATTAATGGAGCTGGAAGGCAAGCTTCCCTCCG
>CACYDN010000309.1 GCA_902773185.1 uncultured Lachnospiraceae bacterium
TATCCACAACATATTTGTAGCAAAGACCGAAAACAAAGAGGACCATTCCCAGAAGAAACATCCAAAAGCCTATGCCGTGATGCAGGGAGCATTTCATTCCTTTGCCAACACCGGCCTCCCTGTATCGCTTGATGGTTTCCTGCCAGGAAATCTTCAGCTCCAGCATATCATTCATCTTTACTTTATAAAGCGGCGCACGCTTTACCAGCTGCCAGAAAGCCAGAAGAACAGCGATCGGAACCACCCGGGACGCCACACGGAATCGGTCCACGGTACTGTTCAGGAACGCGGATTTCTTAGGAAGAAGTGGCCGCATGGCAATCAGAAGCATCCAGAGAAGGGACAGCCCGTAGAATAAGATCAGCCAGAGCATGAGCTGGTGACTGAGGATGCTTTTCGCCCGCTTCTCGTAATCCCTCACCATGAAAAGATATCCCATGAGAAGGATATACAGTACCGGCAATATGTACGATACAATACGAAAATTGCTGTAAATCTTATCCGGAAAGGCAAGATGATAATCATACTTCGCCCGCACGAAAAGATAGGCAAAATATAACACGATCAGGATGGTAAACAGGATGAGAAACGGCGGCAAAAGCTGCCCCCAGGTAAACTCTCTTTTAAACGCCTGAAAGGAGTTTTTGGTTACCTCCCACAGCGTAAAACCGCCTCTGATCTTCTTATCCACTTTCAGATAAAACGAATACCAACGAAAAAAGAGTCCCCCTGCAATGAGAAGAACGCCTGCTGCCGGAAGCAGCAGGCTTAAGATCAGGGATGATTTTTTTTCGTAAAACGGTTTATTCATCTTTTTCCCAATGGATTACCGCATGCCGAACGTTTTACCACTGTTCGGACGGATAATCTCCGTTCAGTGTCATATCCGCAAGCTTATTCTTCACATCCGGCAGATCCTCCGGATATGTCATACCAAACCATTCCGCTCCTGTCGGGATAATCCGGACGGATCCCTCCTTCCGATTCAGGATATCCTGCACCGCATCGGAAAGGGTCTCTTCAAACTTCAGCGGATTCTCTTTCATACCTGCAAGAAGCCGCTCCGGGAAGGTCTTCTCAATATCCCGGATAAAGCCGGGCCGGAAAACCCACATATTCATGGATGCCACGGAATCCGCGTCAATGAGATGGTAGCTTGCGCCGCCATCCAGTGTATAGTAGCCGCGGTTATCCTCGAGCTTAATCTCTTTCCGTTCGTCAATTCGAATCAGATTGCCCTGTTCATCCACACGGCAGATGCCCCGGCTCACGGTGCCGGAAGGCGAAAGCGTTTTCACCACATTGTAACCAATGCAGGCATATTCATTCTCAGGTCCGTTCTCCGCGGTGAATTCAGCTGCCAGACGGAAAGAATCAAAACCGTAAAAATCATCGGCATTGATCGTCACAAAGGACTTTCCGCGGAGCGCATCCGCCGCACACCAGATGGCATGGGTTGTTCCCCACGGCTTTTCCCTGTCCGCAGGAACGGCAGCCCCCTCCGGCAGCCGGTCCAGTGCCTGATAAACATACTGCACCGGGAAAGACTTTGCCACACGGTTGCCCACTGCCTCTTTAAATGCATCGGAAAACTCTTCCCGGATGATAAATACCACCTCGGAGAAGCCTGCTTTTTTCGCATCATAGATTGCATAATCCATCAGGGAATGCCCCTGGTCATCCACCTTCTGAATTTGTTTCAGGCCGCCAAACCGGCTGCCCATTCCGGCTGCCATGACACACAGCACCGGACCGTTCATCATCTCCATAAATAACCCCCCTGTTTGTTACTCCCCATGTATCTTCTTATCACAACCTGCCCGTTTCCGTGAAACCTTCAGGAAACGGAAGCGCCTGATTACTCCGTCTCTCTGTAAGCGTCAATTTCCTGCTGCGTGATGTTTTCGTCCGCCATCATCCGCCGGATCAGCTTGTTGGCAAAATCCAGATCCTCCTGGAAGGGAACCATAACGTAAGCGTTTCCACCCAGTGAATAGCAGTAACCCTCTGAATCTCCACCGTTCACGCTGAAGGTCAGAACCTTCCATTCCTTACCGGAATCGAGCTGATCCTGTACAAACTGACCAATCTGGCTCTTGGACATATTGGTCTGGAAGCAGTTGGAAAGCTCATCCATGATATCGCTGTAATTTGCAAGCATCTGAGAAGACATCAGCTTAGAGAATACAGCCTTGATCACCTGCATCTGGTTTTCACCTCTCTGACGGTCACCGCCTGCGAAGGAGGTTCTGTCACGGGCAAACATCAGAGCGCCTCTGCCGTCCAGATGGTTTTCACCTTCATAATATTGATATTCATCGAAGGAGAAGGTGTAATCGGAGTGAACATCTACACCGCCCAGCTTGTCGATAATTCCTTCAAAACCGGAGAAGTTCATGCGGACGTAGTAGGTCAGATCCGTGTCATAGATCATCTCCAGCGTATCCATGGATACATCGATACCGTAAAGACCGGCGTGTGTCAGCTTATCCTTGGTGGAACCGGAATTCGACAGATATACATAGTAGTCACGCGGCGTAGAGATCAGCAGGATCGTATGTGTCACCTCGTTCATGACAGCGATGATGTTGACGTCGCTCCGGCTCTTCAGGGTAACGGAGCCGTAGGTATCGATACCACTGATATAAATGCTGTAACGATTGGCATCAATAGTCTTCTTTTCCTCTGCCTCGTTCTTATTTACCTCAAGCTCAACCTCGTGCTCCATGATGATCTTGAGGTTATCTCCGTAATTGGGATATTCCTCGGACGAGTTGAGGACGTCGATCATTCCCGTACTGGTGATGATGGCCTGCACTTCATGTTTATCCATTGCCGCCGCAAGATCAATGATCGATGCATATTTCTGTGTCAGAATATTGGTATTGTGAGAGTCATTGATCTCCTTCACCGTTGCATCGATACTCTCATCGTTGGAATTATCCACGTAACCGAAGTAATAGTTCTTCTGAACCGCTTCCGAAAGAGAATTCGCCGGATCGTCCTTCTTCACATAAACATTGATCTGTTCGTATTCCACTTTATTTCCGGTCACGGACTCAAGTGCCCTGTCCGTTGTCCTGACAATGTAGATGCCGTAGATCAGGATACCGATAAAAAGAACCGATATAATGATCGCCGCAATACCAGACTGCTTCCTCAGAAGCATGAGCATTTCCACGATTGCCATGATTCCCAGAATAACGGCCAACAGAAGCGAATGCTTCACGGGAATGGCCTTCAGGGATATGACAAAATAAACAATCAATACCGAAAGAATAAACTGAATTCCAATCAGTACTGCTCCGACGATCCTGATCTTTTTGAGTGCACTCATGGCAGACGATACTCCTTTTTGTTTTGCGAAGCCGGTTCTGTGATAATCAGAAACGAAAGCGGCTATGCCGAAATACTAAAAACGCTGGTGCATAAATCTTAAAAAAACAAAGTCGAATTAAAAAAGCCATACTAAGTTATTGTAGCACATTATTTCGCTTCGGTCAAAAGATACTTTTTTATTGATTATTCCCTGAATTCCCATTATGATACAAATTGTAAAGATAATACTTTAAGTCTGTAGGGATTTTATATATGAAAAATCTTAAAAAACATGCCGAGCTGCTCGGTCTCTCTCTGACCGATGAACAGGCAGGCGCTTTCCAAACTTACCTTGATCTCCTGATCAAAAAAAATGAGGTCATGAACCTGACCGCCATTACCGATCCGGATGAAGCAGAGCTTCTGCATTTTATTGACAGCATCAGCCTGCTCGCTAAAACGGATATTCCCGAAGGCAGCTCGCTCATCGATATCGGAACCGGCGCCGGCTTCCCGGGGATTCCGCTCAAAATCGTGCGGCCCGATCTTCGGATCACGCTTCTGGATTCCCTGAATAAGCGTGTGCTCTTCCTGCAGGAGGTGATCAACGCCCTCGGCCTCACAGGGATCACCGCGGTCCATGACCGCGCCGAAGACGCCGCCAGAAAGCAGGAACACCGCGACCAATATGATTTCGCTGTGTCCCGTGCGGTTGCACGTCTGGGCACGCTTGTGGAATATGATCTTCCGTTTGTAAAACCCGGCGGATGCTTCATCGCCTATAAAAGTGGAGATGTGGCCGAGGAGGCTGCCGACGCGGAAAATGCCATCCGACTTCTTTGTGGGAAGTCAGAAGAAACCATTTCCCTGACGCTGCCGGAATCCGATATCCACCGGAGCTTCCTCATCATCCGGAAAACACAGCCGACCCCGAAGCGATTCCCACGAAAGGCCGGGACCGCGAAAAGGGAGCCGCTGTAATAGATCTACGAACCACGGAAATTCGCATTTTTAATACAAAAATCGAGTAGGGGGATAACTCCTCCTACTCGATTTTTTTCCCGGCGCCCAACGGCTTGGCGGGGCGGCTTACGCTTCTTTAACATCCGCAAGTTCACCGTGCTTCTCATAGCGGGTCACACGAACGATCTTATTCTTCTTATCAACAAATACCACTCTGGGCGGATTCTCCTTGAATTCCTCCGGTGTTACTTCGGCGTAGCTCATGATAATGACCTTATCACCTACGGCTGCATAACGCGCCGCTGCGCCGTTGAGGCAGATCATGCCACTTCCTCTTTCACCGGCTATGACATAGGTTTCCAGACGCGAGCCGTTGTCAACGTTGGCTACCTGAACCTTCTCATACTCGACCATGCCGCAGGCATCCATCAGGTCTTCATCGATGGTAATGCTGCCGACATAGTTCAGCGCGGATTCGGATACAACCGCGCGGTGAATTTTACTCTTTAAAACGTGGATATGCATTTCTATACTTCCCTTTCTTTTCTCTCTTGTTTTTTCGCGTCTTCTCGCTGAACGGGCTGCTCGGGGCCGCTCGCGCTCAAGACCGAAAGTAGCGGATGCTAAGCTCTGTCTGCCCCAGGCAGCCAGTCGCTAAGTGCCTACTTCCAGACATATCCCCTCGCAACCCATTCAGCGAGAAGACGCTATTCACACTACGACAAACTGGATAGCACACGGATTGCTTCGCTTCGCTCTCGCAATCCTACGAAAACTCGGATTCCCCCGCCTTGCACAAGGCAAGTCGCTCCATCCTCGTTTTCGTGCGGGGCGCAAAGTCTCTTTCGACACCCTTATGCAAGCATAGGGTGATCGAAATCGACTTTACTCTCCTTGTGCTATAAAGTTATCGATCAGCCTCACCTTATTATTTATCTTAACTGCGATGGCGCAGAGGATTTCTCCTTCGATCGTATCGACGGCTTCCATGGTGGCGTTGTTGACGATCTCGACGTATTCGATGTCGGCCATGGGTTCGGTGGAGATGAGCTTTGTCATGGCTTCGCGCACTTTGGCGGCATCCTTCTCGCCGGCTTCCACCATTTCCTGACCAAGTCGGATGGACTTACTCAGGATGAGAGCTGCCTTACGCTCTTCGTCGTTCATATAGGTATTGCGGGAGCTCATGGCAAGTCCGTCTTCCTCGCGAACGATGGGGCATCCCACAATCTCGAGATCCATGTTGAGGTCCTTTACCATCCGCTTAATGACTGCCAGCTGCTGCGCATCCTTCTGGCCGAAGTACGCCCTGTCCGGTTTTACGATATTGAAAAGCTTGTTGCATACCGTGCATACGCCCCGGAAATGAATCGGACGGGACAGTCCGCAGAGATGATTCGTGAGGCCGTTCATATCCACGAAGGATACGAAACCATCCTTGTACATCTCCTCCGGCTCCGGATGGAAGATCAGGTCTGCACCTGCCTCCTCGGCCTTCTCGGCATCCCTCTCCAGATCTCTGGGGTAGCTTGCCAGATCCTCTGTGGGGCCGAACTGCATGGGATTTACAAAAACGGATACCACCGTTTTATCGTTTCCTGCCGCCGACGCCTTGATCAGGGACTGATGTCCTGCATGAAGATATCCCATGGTAGGAACAAGGCCGACGGTCTTTCCCTCCGCACGCCATGCTTTTACAATAGCTCTCACTTCATCAACTGTCGATACGATCTGCAATTTTTCTTCCTCCTGAATTTTACATTTTTAAAAATTTATTTAGCTTCCGCGATTTCTTTCTCCAGCGCTTCGATCACTTCGTCTTCTATTTTATAGGTATGCTCCGGTGCCGGATAGCTGCCTTCTTTGACCTCTTCATCATATGCGCGGAAGGCTTTTACCACTTCCTCGGAGAGGTTTGCAAACTGCTTTACGAACTTCGGCCGGAAATCACTGAAGAGCGCCAGCATATCCGCATATACCAGAACCTGGCCATCCGTTCCGTTTCCTGCGCCGATGCCGATAGTCGGAATCCTGAGTTCTCTCGTTACGATATCAGCAAGTTTTGCCGGAACGCACTCGAGTACAACAGCAAATGCACCGGCATCCTCAACGGCATGCGCATCCTCCAGCAGCTTCTTTGCCGCTGCATAGGTTTTGCCCTGCACCTTATAACCACCGAAGGCATGTACGCTCTGCGGTGTCAGACCGATGTGCGCGCAGACCGGAATGCTTGCCCGGGTAATGGCACGGATAACCTCCGCCATCTCCACACCGCCTTCCAGCTTTACAGCACCGCCGTGGCCTTCCTTCATCAGACGTCCGGCATTCACAACCGCATCATAGGTGCTTGCCTGATAAGACATGAAGGGCATGTCGATCACAACAAGCGCATCCTTCGCGCCTCTGGCAACCGCTGCGCCGTGGTGGATCATATCCTCCATGGTAACGGAAACCGTATTCTCATAGCCCAGCATCACATTGCCGAGCGAATCACCAACCAGAATAGAATTCACGCCGGCCTGATCCATCAGCTTGGCTGTGGAATAATCATAGGCCGTCAGCATGGAGATCTTTTCTCCCCTATTCTTCATTTCCTGAAATGTAACGATCGAGTTTTTCATAAGTCTCATCCTCCCCATTTTTTTCTCTGGCCAACCGGAGAACTTCTCCCGCAAGTGCCAGGTAAACCTTCTGATCATCCGGCGACAAAACCGCCATATGTTTTTCGACTGTGCGGATATCCCCCCGCTCGATCGGGCCTGTCAGCTGTCCGGCCGGCCCCTTCGCCGTTATGCCGCGGGCGTTATCCAGGAAAAGTCCCGCAAGTGCTTTTTCCGCATCATCCTTTTGGAAGCCGCACTCCGTGAGGAGACGCACCGCCATCCCGAAGATGCCGCAGACCATGTTGCTGGCCATCACTGCCGCCGCATGATATTTCGGCTTATTCTCTGCCGTGATCACCGCCGCAGAAAGCCCCGCATCCTGAAACAGCCGGAGCAGATCATCCCGGTACTTTTCATGTCCTTCAATTGTAATAAAAGCGTTTTGGAAATTCTCTATAGCCGTGAACCGGTCGTTCACCGCATAGATTGGATGGATGGAATACCCGTAGACTCCGCAGCCGTCGAAAACCGCAGATGTAAGAGCTCCGCTGGTGTGACAGAGGATCTTCCCCTCCAGCACCGCAGCAGATTTGAGCTGTTGAAAAACTTCACTGATTGCATCATCCCGGACTGTGATAAAGATCACATCCGATGCATTTGCCAGACTGACGTCCGAATCGAAACACAAGGTATCGGTAAAATCCGCCGCTTCGCGGGCATGCGCCATTGTCCGGCTGAAGTACCCGACCACATTCGCTCCGTGGTCCTTCAGATACCGGCCCAGCGTGCATCCAACCCTGCCTGCGCCAATAAATCCAATCCTCATAAGTCACCGCCTTTCTATCTAATCTCGAGAAGACCTCGGAAAAGCGGTTTTCCGGCAAAATACCAATGCGAAGGAATACGGTATAGTTTCTCTCGAATACCATCCATGTGCAATATACACGATTTTGGATTCGTTGTAAACAATTCTTTTTTGAACTTTTGATGAATTAGCGCGAAGTGTGACCGTTTTTCTTTGCAGCTTATGGTCATTCGGAATACCTGTCTGTCTGGCAAAATATCGGTCGAATTCCTCCTGATCCCGCATCAGA
>CACYDN010000310.1 GCA_902773185.1 uncultured Lachnospiraceae bacterium
ATTTGGTAGAGCACCTGACTCTTAATCAGGGTGTGCGGGGTTCGAGCCCCCGGCGGCCCACTCCAGGAGGGCTGAGGACTTTGTGTACGCAAGGTTTTTGGCTCTTTTTTACGATGAAAGTATTCTTGAGTGGCCACCGTTCGGACTGCTTGCAGTCCGGAACGAGTGGCCATTTGAGAATCTGAACGATATTCTGACTATTATTTCTGTAGAACTCTTTCCTAATCTATGTTACAATACCCACGAATTCAAGTTCTTTTGGAGGAATGCAAATGAAATCCCCTTTTACGGAAATAAATACGCCGGAGCCGAAGGCGGTCTTCCGGTTTTTCCGGGAAATCTCGGAAATCCCGCGTCCGTCCGGTTCGGAGGAAAAAATCAGCAATTACCTTGTGGATTTTGCGCACCGGCGCGGCCTGGAGGTATATCAGGACGAACTTTTCAATGTGATCATGATCAAGGAGGCATCAGCCGGATATGAGGCAGAGCCGCCCATCATTCTGCAGGGCCATATGGATATGGTCTGTGAGAAGACCGCTGATTGCACGAAGGATATGCAGAAGGAAGGCTTGGACCTCATGTTGGAGGGTGACTGGCTTTCGGCCGAGGGGACAACGCTGGGCGGTGATGATGGTATCGCCGTGGCCATGGCGCTCGCCCTTTTGGATGATGATACCTTGCAGCATCCCCGGCTCGAATTTGTATGCACCGTTTCGGAAGAAACCGGCATGGAGGGAGCATCCGGAATCGATCTCTCTGTTCTTCGGGGCAGACGGCTTCTCAATCTGGATTCCGAAGACGAAGGCATTTTCCTGGCCGGCTGCGCAGGCGGCGGGATTATCTGCTTTCGGAAAACATATGCTTCGGATGCAGGTCGGATGGCTGGAACAAAGTTCGCACCGGAGAGCAGTGATGCCAATCAGCCGGGCCAAGCAAAGCTCCCTTCGGAGAGCAGCTTCTGCCGGGTGGAAATCGGCGGACTTACGGGCGGACATTCCGGATCGGAAATCCATAAAAACAGAGCCAATGCCCATAAGGTGCTGGGAGAAATCCTTTTTTCCGTTTGCTTTTCCATGGAGGGAATGTATAACGCTGCAAACGAACCGGGCGGATACAAAAAACTGGCTGCAATGCTGGGATGTCCGCCGGAGGAAGCAAATAGTTCCGGTTTTAAAGAGCAGGTGAACCAGTTTGCTTCGGGCGTTCATCGTGGAATCAGCCTTGTTTCCGTCAGCGGCGGAACCAAGGACAATGCGATCCCGCGGACCGCGGAAGCGATTTTATCCATCCCGGGAGAGGTCAGGGCGCTTTTTGAAAGTGTCGTTGAAATGTCCGGGCAGGCCATGCGGGAGCGTTTCAAAGAAACGGATCCGTCGTTTTTTGTAAAAATCAGTGGCATAAGGACACCGCAGGAAAAAGAAGATTTCATTGCAGCCGGTCAGCAGGGAAAGTTCTTATCGTTTATAGAAACAATGGATGTTCTGACGTTCCTCACCATGGTGCCGAATGGCGTGATTGAGATGAGTAAGGACGTTCCGGGGATGACGGAAACATCACTGAATCTCGGTGTTTTCCGCCTGCAGGATCGAATGCTGTACGGAGAGAGCCTTCTCAGAAGCCAGAACAATGATAAATTTGCGGAATTAAAAAAGAAGGCTTTTGCATTTGCAGATAAGATACAGGCAAAGGCAGAGGTTAAGAGCGAATATCCTGCATGGGAATATGTGAAAGAGTCGCCGCTGCGGGATAAGCTCTGCCGGATCTATAAAGAAGAAACCGGACGGGAACCGAAGGTCACGGTCATCCATGCGGGTGTGGAATGCGGTCTTCTATCCGAAAAGATCCCGGGACTCGATGCGGTCTCCATGGGACCGGACATCCTGGATATCCATACGCCGGAGGAGCGGCTTTCCGTTTCCTCTGCGGAA
This sequence comes from uncultured Lachnospiraceae bacterium, assembly GCA_902773185.1. GTDB lineage: Bacteria > Bacillota > Clostridia > Lachnospirales > Lachnospiraceae > Eubacterium_Q. The sequence goes on from CACYDN010000310.1 coordinate 1,929, forward strand.
CGGACCTACCGGCTTGTGCGGCGGTTTATAGAGGATAGAGAATAATCCGAGCACAAGCACGGAATTGTTATTCCGGGAGTCAAATATCTGTAGAGCAAATCTGAATACATCTTGAAATCGTAGCCGTTGGAATCATAGTTTGGAACGGTAATGATTGAAAAATATACATTGAAAAAGAATGGAGTAAAAATGAGCAGATACAAGGACATTGTGAAGGAAAGCAGTAAGAAGGCCAACCGCCTGTTTCTGCTGATCGGCGGCATACTTCTTTTGGTTGGTGTGGCATGCACCATCTGGGGGATTATGATCTTTGTCAAGGCAGCCGGCGCCAAAGAGAATGTTTGCGTGCAGAATCCTTCCGATTTGAAAGAGGGACAGTGGTACACGATTGAAACCAATACGATCATTGCAGGCTATGCGCATAATGATGATGGTGTGGATTATATCACATGGGTTGGCGAGAACTATGAAGATGCCGCCTTTATTTCGCTCTTTGTTCCGGAGAAAAAGACGGACAAGGCCGGTCTGATCGTAAAGGATACGCAGGCGTATCTGAAAGGTGAAACATCATCCCTTTCCAATCAGTGGCTGACCGGTAAGGGATACATCCGCAAGATGGAGGGTACGGAGAAACAGTACTACGAGAAATGGCTTTCCGAGCAGGGCCTTTCTTCTGAAAATCGTGTGATGTACACGTTTTCCATGGTAAGCCCATGGACGGCTATGGGTGAGCAGAATGTGCGGAAGGTATTTATCTATGGATGCATTTTTGCGCTGATCGGTATTGGCATGATCCTTGCCAGAGTATTTGGCGCAAACTGGTCCGGTATAAAAAAGACCAAGGCAAAGTATGGCGTGAACGACGAGGATCTGGAAGCGGATATGGAATCCGCACTTGTGGCGGCAAACGTGAATGTTGGCTCGAAATATACGATCGTCTCGCAGGCGGGACCGTTGCTCTTTGTAAATAAGCATCTGATCTGGGTTTATCCGACCAAGACCATTACGCAGCATAAGACCTATGGTATCAATACGGGGAAGACAACCACCTATGCGGTTGCTTTCTGTGACCGGGACGGAGCCACCAAGACCTGTCCGACGAAGTCGGAGGAAGTGTCGAAGGAAATTGTTGAGGCTGTGCACGTCCGTGCACCCTACATCATTTGCGGCTATAATCCGAATGTGGATAATACAATCAAAGCCGGCCAGATCAGGCAGGTTGTTGCTTATGTGGATCAGCAGCGGAAGGAGATGGAAGGCTCCGCACCGATGAGCGGCGCCGAATATCTGGATACAAACTACGGTACGCAGCAAGCACAGCAGGGCCAGAGCCCCTACGCGCCGAAACCGGAGCAGGATCAGCAACAAAAAGCGTATGTTTCGCAGGAAAGTGTTGCCGGAGAGAGCCCATACGCGCCGAAACCGGAGCAGGGGCAGCAACAAAATGCGTATGTTTCGCAGGAAAGTGTTGCCGGAGAGAGCCCATACGC
>CACYDN010000311.1 GCA_902773185.1 uncultured Lachnospiraceae bacterium
AGCATAGGCTCAGTACTTACCACATCCACCGCTGCCGCCGCAACCTTTCCTCTCTGCAGGGCATCCGCCAGATCAGCCTCATTGACAAGGCCTCCCCGGGATACATTGATGATGATCACACCATCCTTCATTTTTTCTATATTTTCCTTCCGGATGATTTCCTTTGTTTCGGGAACAAGCGGACAATGCAGCGATATGATATCAGACAGAGCATAAAGCTCTTCCGTATCCACAAATCTGATACTGCCTGTTTCCGCTAAATTTGAAAAACCGGGTTCATTTTCGGCAACAGAAGTATTCTCCATACCGGAATCCGATTTATGTAAACCAGTAGTATACTTCTCCGGGTGTGCAGTGGATACCAGCACGTTCATACGGAACGCCTGCGCAATCTCTGCCACACGACGGCCGATATTGCCATAACCCACAATGCCGATGGTCTTTCCGGCAAGCTCCATCACCGGAGCCAGCCAATAACAGAAGGTATCGGAACGAATCCAGTCCCCCTGATGGACGCTGAGATTATGTAAACCAATATGATCGGCACACTCCAGAATAAATCCCCAGGCAAGCTGGGCAACAGACTCCGTGCTGTAGGCCGGTACATTCGTCACCCGGACACCATGGCGTTTTGCCGCATCCAGATCAATCACATTGTAGCCTGTGGCGCAGACCCCGATGTACCGGAGCTTGGGAAGCTGCCGAAAGGTTTCTTCATCAAAAATGATCTTATTGGCAAAGACCACCTCGGCATCGCCGATGTGGTCAAATTTATCCGCCTCCGTGGTATTCTCATACACTTTTGTATCCAGAATTTCCGTAATTGGGGCAAGGGAGATATCTCCCCGGTTTACTGCACCCTCTTCCAGGTATACTGCTTTCATATTGTTCTTACCTCGTCATATACTTCATCCGCCGGCTGAAAATAATCCAAATGTCGGTCTGATCGGATATGCAGTCTGTGTGCCGCCGGCACACAGGCTGCCTCCCAAAGGATCATATGCTACTTCCCGGACATTCTGGGACCGGGTTGCTTATTTTCGCTCAGCTTCCGACTTTTCGCCTGCGAGTTCTTATTTACCTGCGGGTTCTGATTTGCCTGCGGGTTCGGATTTACCTGCGGGTTCTGATTTGCCTGCGGGTTCGGATTCGCCTGCTGATTCTGGTTTACCTGCGGGTTCGGATTCGCCTGTTGATTCCGGTTAGCCTGCTGCTGAATAGCCAGAAGGTCCGCCGCCTGTCGTTCCTTTGCTCTCTCTATATTTGCTTTTGCCTCGTTTGTCAGCCTGTCCCTCTCTGCATTACAGAAATCCATCATCTCATCCACTCGATTTCCGTACCCATAGGAACGCTCGATTTTTTCATCCATGCCAATGTAGAGCTTCTTCAGCTTTTCCATTTCCGCCTTGCATTTCAGCGCCAGCTGATACCGCTTAAAGGTTCTGTTATCGGGAGAAAGCTTTTTCATCTCCTCCGCATTCTTTCCGTTGATATATGTGTCGCACTTTTGGATCACGGAATCGATCCTCGGTACCTCATGATCAACATTCCCGTAGAAGGCAAAACCATTACGACCTTTTCTGACGAGCTCGTAATCAAGCTGCACAATAGACTGTTGATACGCGATCACGGCATTCCGCATATTGGTGAAATTGGTGGAACCTCTCTGATTACGGCCGTCAACTTCCTCCATCTCTTTCATAAGTCTGCCCAGGCGCTTTGCACCGCGGACGTATTCCGCATTGTCCCGGAAAGCATCATTGATCAGCAGTCCTTCATTTGAGCTCAGATTGTTACCGCCGTTACCAAGTGACGCTAAGGAAGCAAACATATTTTTCTGCTTCCGTCCCTGCTTCGGAGCGCCTTGCTTCTTCATAACCTCGCCACTGTCGAGTCCCCCGAAGAACGGGATTTTTCCCATCTCATCATCGTTCATAATACGGATTTTTCCGTCGATCAGTTCCTCGGGTATTTTACCTTCAAAGGCCGGTGCATCAAGCTGAATCTTATCAACGAGATCATCCAGACGCTTCACTGCGGCATCGACTTCGTCATCACCCAGCCTAAAACCGTACAGCATGTTTTTATATAATTCTTTGTTATCCCGGAGTGCCACGAGCGCGTCCGCTGTTTCCTTTGTAACAACGGCCAGGTTCTCCAGATTGATTCCCTCCAAATGCTTATCATGTCTCAGCTTACCGAAGCTGGTATCGTTATCAATACCCTGAATTCCCACCAGCCGGCCGTTCTCATCAAATTTATAGAACATATTGAGCAGGTGTCTGTCCGGATTCCCGATCAGGAAGTCCAGAATCTGCAAATTGGCAATATCCTTCTTCAGCTGAAGATTTCCTTCCATCTTCGCCGGTGTCATCTGATTAAAGAGCTCCATATCTTCATGCTTCAGACTCCCGAGATCATGTCCCTTTGCATAGGCCATAAAAGTACCGATGGTTGCTTTTCCCTTTCCGTTCTTCCGCACCTGCAGATTTCTGGAGTTTGCAATGATATCCGGACAGCCGATGAGTTCAGCCACAAGAGATGCCGCACTGTTCCGCTTATCCACGATATCACCTTTTTTTATACCGATATCCTGCTTCACTGCATCGGCATTCGAAATCTTTTTGAGACCGTGCATATAATCAACGAAAGCCCTGGCCTTTTCTGCCGTATTAATCCCTCCCAATGCATCACGGATGGGCTGTCTTTGATCATTTGGTACCTTCCACTGCTCAAAAGACTTCTCCAGATGTCTCTTTAACTTATCCACAACATCCCATGCGGTAACATCATCGCAGATTTTGACAAACGTCCTGGCCGGGTTCAGTAAAAAGTCCTTCCGGAAATCCTTTTCTCCGCCGACATAGATGGCGGCTTTCCTTATATTTTCATCCTCTACGATTCTTCCCGCCTCGCCATATTCATCGATCACTTGCTGCTTCAGCTTTGCATACAGATCCTTATCACTTTCCACCGGCTTTGATACCGTGAAAAATCCCTTCATCGGCTTTCCGTCCGTTCCGAGAATATCCTTGCCCTTGCCGTCTTTTAAGGTGATGGGAATCCGTTCGCTCAGGTTTCCACCCATTGCCTCTGCCGCACTTAAGTCATAAGTCATGCGGAAGGAACGGGCATCCTCAAACAAAGCAGCTCCTGTCGGTCTCTTTCCGTTTTTCAGACAATTATTGATCGTTTTCAGATCCTTACTGAGGGTTTTTCTGATCTTTATATATTCGTCCTGTTCCTTTTTCTTCACATCAAGCTTGGCAATCAGATCCTTCATAAAGGGCAGCGTGTTTGTAAATTTCAACCTGGCCTCTTCCTGCTTTTCCGGAGAAAGCTTTGCCAGCTCTGTCGGATTATTCTTCAATTTGGTCAGCTGCTCATATTCCTGCTTCATTCTCGGCAGCTGATCCAGTTTCTTTTCCAGATCGTTAATCCTTCTGGTCATCAGACGGATCGCGCCGGTATAGATAAATTTCAGACTTCCGAGCTTCATTTCTGTCAGCGGGGTCGTATCCGAAGCTGCCGGAATCGTCTCATTCAGAAGATAGAAAAGATCATTCACTTCCCTGTCCCTGCTGTGCCTTTTCCGGAAGCTCTTATATGTTTCCAGACGCTTCTCGAGCTTCTCCTTACTCTGCGGCTGTGCCTTTTCTACCTGCTTCGGCGCTTCCTGCTTTGCCGGCACATGGGGGATCGGCTTCAGATTTTCCTTTGCCGCATTACTTTCTTCTACGGAAAGACGGCCGTAAGCCTCAAAGCTTCTGGCAGCAGCAAGGTTTTCCTTCGTTACGGTAGGCAGCTTCCGATCCTGCTCATAGCGGGTGCGAAGCACATCCATTGCACGGTTCGCCGCATCTCTCCTTTTTATAGCTGTCCGGCTGTCTTCATGGTTCAGTTCTTCATTCTTCCGGGTAATATATGCGGAAAGGCGGTTCATGAGAGCCTTTTCTCTTGCCGCAAGACCGGCGCCGTCATACTGCCAGTTCTTTTCCTGCCGGAATTCCTTTTCAGCCTGAGCGAGATCCTTTTCCAGATCCGTGAGGTCCTTCAGAATATCCTTATATTCCTGCGTACTGATAAAGAAACCATGGTTGGCCCTTTCCAGTACGGTCACGGCCTCATGAATGGAAGAAAGCTCGGTCTTATTCCTCTTTTTCGGATTCGACCAGAGATTATTATCCACCAGTGCTTCCATATGCAGCATGGCTTTTTTGAAGAACTCTGCCTCATTCCGAAGGTTCTGAGCCAGTTCTTCGCCTGTAATGCCCGTAAATTCAAAGCTGTTTACGTAGCCCATGATGGAAGATTCCACGGCCAGATGCTTATGCATATTGGCGATTTCCGTCTCCGGATCCGTTTTCAGATATTCGCTTTCCACACCGGTATTCTGCCGGAAAGACATCTTTTCCAACCGGAACAGATTCATCATATAAGCCCGCGTCATGGAACGGAGCTCATCCTCCGCGAAATCGCCCTTTTCCAGACGCTGAAGGATTCCCTTATTTGCCGCCTGTGTCATGAAAATTTCAAACGCATCTCTGCATGCAGGATGCTCCAAAAACGGTGTTCCTCTCACGGTGAACGCATTTCCGCCCGGCATAACGGCCAGTCCCTGTTCCTCCTGCAGTCTGTCGAGAAGCTTTTCATATTCCAGCATACCTTCTTCCGAGCCGACATAGTCCATCGCCCCATGCAGACGGCTGATTCCGCTCTCCTTCGTCAGCACCTCAAGTCCGACAATATAACGAAGCTTTCTGCCTGCTCTGCTGCGTTCATCCCTGAGACGGAACCATTCTTTATCCGGAATCTGCTGATCATTCATTTCCTGTCCGGCCGCGGTCCAGATCTCGTGAAGATCGATCTTTCCGAGTGAACGCTTTGCCACCCGAAGAGATGCAAAAACGGAATCCATATCCACGCGTTCCGCCTGGGGTCTTGCCTGGTTGATCTCACGAAAAGCAGCCGCAAGCTCTTCATCCTTCATCAGAAGGCCGGTAAAAGCCTTCATGAGACTATAGTTATACGCAGCACCGGTTGCAGGATTGAAATGACCCTTGAACCTGCGTTGGGACGCACGGAAACTCTTATGGATCATTTCCGCCACAAGCTTCTTATTTCCGTTTGCGTAAGCATTTGCGACAACCTCCGCCTGATTCTTCCCCTGATTGATCTTATCCGTGTTTGCTCCAACAAATGTATCGAGATCATCTGTCCCTCTGCTTACAGCTTCTTCAATACCGGAAATACCGGTTGCCGCAAGAAAGGCCATTTCCACTTCGGTAAAGGGAAGATCATTTTTCTGCACGCCAAAGTTTCTCCGGAAGGCATCGATTTTCCTCTTTTCCTCCGGATATGCTCCAACCTCATCATCTATGCCGATGGTAAGCTTATTCTTTATGCCATCAAAAAACCGGCCATAGCTTTCACCTTCTTTATAGTAACCATTTAATGTCACGTGCGGTTTCTCAATAATAAGCTCTCCGTAATTTGTATGGAAGGCTTCGATTTCCTCCAGCACGGCTTTTTTATCGGCAAGTGTCCGAACCTGTCTATTCCAAATCTTATTCTTCAGCCCTGCAAGACCATCCTGCGCCTGTTTTGTCCGAAGCGCCAAAAGATCACGGTTCTGAATGTTTTCTTTTTCCGCATCCAGCGCTTCCTTCTGTTCATTCAGCTCGTTGATTGCATCCAAAAGCTCACCAAACCTGACCTGATAATCTTCGGGTATTGGCTGCATTTTATTCAGTGCAACAGCCTTTTTTTTATTTTCCTCAATCTTCTTTGCAATATCAGACAGCCGTTTATCAATCTCCTCGAGCCGCTTCGAATTGTCCACCGGACCATCATCTTTTTCATTCTGAAGCCGGTGCTGTTCCCGAAGGCGCCCGAGCATTGCTTCCATTTCACCGATATAACCGAGAACCGGAAGCTCATCCTGCGCCCATCCCATCTGCACAGCCTGCGCCTGGCCGCTCATATGCGCACAAGAGGTAATCTGATTCCGCTTATTCCCTAATACATTCCAGCCGGTTTCATGATCGGCCTCGTTCTCCAGATAGGCATCATAAATATGCGGATTATCATTAACCGCCGTCCGAAGCTCCTGAAAATGCTGTATATAAGAAGTCTGCAGGGCAGCAAGTCTTTCGAGGTATTCCTTTTCCTCCCCCGGTTTCCATCCGATCCTTTTCTTCTTTACGATTTCGGTTTCCAGGCGGATGAGCTTTGCGCCATCCTCGCACATCGCCATATAAGGCGCAAAATATCCCCTTCCGTCAGGCTTGGAAAGATTTGTTTTCAGACTTTCGAAATCGACGACATCCTTTCCGTTCACGGTCTTCTTCGAAAGCTTCAGCCCTGTCGCAATCAGTCCGCAGATATGGTGCACGTAAAAGGAATCCTGATATGCCGTAACGTAATCACCGCTTTCCGGGAAAGCAATCGCCTCAATGAGTTCCAGATACCCTTTACACGCCGCATCTGCACCGGTAAGGCTGTTCTTATACGCCAAAAATTCCTGCTTCATCTTTTCATCCGCCAGATAAAGCTTTCTTCTCTTCTCCGGATTGCCGCCAAGCCAGTTCATCTTGACCTTGTCTCTGGCCTTTGTCAGACCGTAATACGTATCAGTATCCGTATTCGCCTGCACACTGTTTTCGAAATCTACCCGAAGCTCTTCTCTCTGTTGATAGAGCTCCGGATCAATGATTTTCATGACACTGGCGACATTGGAATTGATCACCATAATCGAAAGAAACGTATAGGATTTATCCGCATAGGGTCCGTCATACATTCTGAAGATTTCATTATTCACCGTACTTAGGTTTTTTTCGGGCATGTCTTTTTCCTCCGATCATTCTTACACATTCCCGGGCAGACTTTCCGGATTCACCGCTTGCGATAAAGCTGAACGTTCTGCGTTAACCGGGAATGTATATATTTCCGTATTTTATGTGCGAAGGCGAGTCATCAGGATACACATTTATGTGGTATCCTGTTTGACGAGCCCGCATCATCGAGTAGGGGGATTAAAT
>CACYDN010000312.1 GCA_902773185.1 uncultured Lachnospiraceae bacterium
AGCAACAGAAGGACGAAGAAGCGAAAAATCGTCATTCTGTTGCTTTTTTCTTGCTTTCTTTTTGGCGTCTTTTGGTCGATGTTGGTGGAATACCGCAGGGAAAAAGCGGAAAGACCTTTCCGAAAGGCTCTATACGGTGACGGCAGGGAGCGTGTTACAGGTGATGAGGGGGAAGCTAAGGAAAATGAAAATCAGGATGTTGTAGAGAATACTGATCATACAAATTATTCAGGCGATTCTGTCTATACAGCGAGTGATTCAAGTGATACAAAGATTCGATTTAGGGGAGAAATCATCAAAGTAAAAGAGACGGCTTATGGCATGCAGCTTTATATTCGGTGCGGCGCGGCCCGCGTTCTCGTGGAGCAGGAGAAACAAGAAAAATCATACAGTGCAGAGAACACCGGAAAAATCGGAGCGGATGATTCAGCTACAGAAAATCTTGGGAAGTCAGGAAAAACAGGTGATATGCTGAGCGGAACAATAAAAGAAGAGCAACTTGATCCCGGCGAATATGTGACGGTGGAGGGAAATGTGACGCTTCCGGAAGGTGCGCGGAACCCGGGGGGCTATGATGCAAGGGAAACCTTACGTGTAGAGGGAATCACCTATGTGATTACCGGGGCCTCTGTGCAGAGGACGGGGAAGCGTAATCGTCTGCGGTATGGACTCATGCGGCTTTCCGCAAGGATGGAGCGGTCACTCTATCGCGTATTTCCGGAGAGGGAGGCGTCCATCCTGGCGGCTATGCTCCTGGGGGAACGGGCAGGAATGGACCGGGAAACGAAGCTTCTGTATCAGAAAAATGGGATGGCGCATATTTTGGCTATTTCCGGCATGCATGTGGCCCTGCTGGCGGCAGCGCTACGGTTCATTTTTCAGAAACTCAGGCTTCGCAGGAAAACGGCTGCCTGGCTGGTGATTTTTATCCTGCCGGCATATGCGGTGATGACGGGACTCAGTGTGCCGGTCATCCGGGCTATGATCATGCTCATGCTCCGGGAACTGGCGGTCATTCTGGATCGAACGGAGGATATGCCTACGTCGATGGTTCTTTCTCTTGTGATTCTGGCTGTGTTCCGGCCGTGGGCTGTCTTTTCCGCAGGACTTTTGATGAGTTTTGCGGCAGTATCCGCTGTACTTTTCGGCGGTGTACTTTCCCGGCAGCTTCTGGGGATTCAGAGGCTGAGAGGTTTGGGCCGCAGAAAGAGAAAGCTTTTCCTGATTCTGCTGCCGGGCCTCGTCAGTGTACTTTTACTGAATCTCTTCATGTTGCCGCTCCTTCTTTATTTCTATTATGAGTTTCCTTTGTACAGTATGCTTCTGAATCTATTGGTAATTCCTCTGATGTCATTTCTTGTGGCGGGCGGATTTGCGGCGGCGCTTCTCGGCCTCCTGCCGGGACGGCTGTTTCTGTGGATTGCCCGGATGGTCGGGCTTACCCCTTATTTGATCTTGCGGGTTTATGAATGGCTTTGCCGGACGACCCTCCGGCTTCCGTTTGCGCTCATCAATCCGGGGCATGCTTCTTTTGAGTTGGTCGTGATTTCCTATGGCCTTGTTATCCTTTTGCTTGTGGCATTGCTCCGGAAGGGACGTGAAGAGAAATTTGCCCGGAAACGGTTTTGCCTGTTTCTGGTGGGCACTGTGGGATTGTTCATTGTCATTCCCTTTTCGGCAGGATGGCTGAATGAACGTAGGAGCCGGGCCGTATTCCTTGATGTGGGGCAGGGGGATTCATCCATCTGCCACGTGGCAGGCGGTCCGAATCTCATCATTGACTGCGGTTCGGGGTCGGATTCAGTGGGGCAGAATGTACTGATCCCGGCCCTGAAATACTATGGGATGTCCGATGTGGATGCGGTATTTGTTTCCCATACCGACAGGGATCATACCATCGGACTTTTGTATCTTCTGGAGAATGCGGACTTTTACGGAATGCGGATTCGTCATCTGGTCTTTGCGGAGGGAACAAAGGAAGATACCATGATGACCCGGCTGCTCCGGGCGGCAGAGAGCTGCGGAGCAGAGGTAGTCTACGTGTCGAAGGGTGACTGCCTCACCTGGGAGAACTGCGAAGCAGAGGTGCTGTATCCGGCAATAAAAAATGATAGTAGCATTTCAGAAAGTGTTGTGAATATGAAAGGGGAAAAATGCGGGGAAGACAGCATGGGAAACAGGCGGGTAAACAGTCTGGATAGTAGACCGGATGACAGTATAGGAAAAATCATGGAAGAGAGTAACAGAGTTTCGGCGGTTTCAAAAACAATGGAAAACACAGGAAATGATTATTCACTTGTTTTCCGACTGGATATGGCAGGCCTTCGAATCTTGTACACAGGTGATATCAGTTCGGAAGTGGAAAAGGAAGTGCTTCAAACGGGAAAAAATAAGCTTCAGGCCGATATCCTGAAATGCCCGCACCATGGATCAAAATATTCATCTTCATCAGAGTTTCTGGAAGTAGTATCGCCGGATTATACCATCATTTCATGTGGCCGAAACAATATGTATGGACATCCTGCACAGGAAACACTGGAAAGACTTCGTTCAATGGAATGTGAAATATACCGAACCGACCTGCAGGGTGGGCTGATTATTGAAAACTAATCTGAAATCAGGGGGGGTGCCAGTGCAGATGATTTTAATTAGCGCGACTATTGCGAAGAATGCTTATTCGAGAGCGCAGTTCAAAAAACGTAGGCGTAGTGGGGCTACGCTGAGGATTTTTGAACTGTGCTATTCGGATAAGCAGGCAAGAAATAGTCATGCTAATTAAAAATATCTGCACTAGGAAAGAAAGCAACAAAAACAAGTGAAACAGAAGAAAGTGTTGCCGGCGATGTGGAAATCAGGCGGCTACGAGTAAAAGAAAGCAACAAAAACAACGGCTGTCTGTTCCTCCTTTTAGCAGCGCTATTCCCGGTGAGCAGAATCAAAAAGAGAAAAGGATAAGAAAATCGGTTATTTATGTGAACAGTAGTAGAGGAAGCACATAACGCCGGCAACGGAGGTGCAGGTGATGAGCATCCAGCCATAGCCCATGCCACTCATTTTGCTTATGTTATTCGCGCGATATTCCCGGAACAGGGATAGAGACCGCATCCGTGCGATGATATCGCGCTCTTCCTCTGACCACTTTTCTTCGCCGAATTTTTGCTCCGTGTCCTTGATCAGTATGCCGGTGTAGGGTTTGTCCGCATCGGCTTTTTCATTTACAAGATCTTCCAGCGCTTTTTCTTCCCAGATGCCCTGCTGACGAAGAACGTTCGTCAGATCCATCTGGCGCAGGTTTTCCGTTTCCACTTCCATCTGGCGGAAAGCCATTTGGTCCATATAATCATCTATGTTTGAGATTCTTGTCATGAGGAAGGTTCGCTCGTCCCGGAACGTGATGATGCCGCGCTCCTTCGCGGCAGTGGCGGAAATTCCTCTGCCGGAGAGGAGCCGCCAGGTTTTTTTCAGCTTGATCTGCTGGATCACGAAAAGCGGGATCAGAAAGAAGACGAGGATTGTCACCAGAACGGGGATGATCATTTCCAGTGTGATCGTCAGTGCACTGCCCCAGTCGGAGAAAACGGCTATTTTGATGATTCTGTTTCGAAATCCCCAAAAGAGACAGAATATGACAGTGATCACGACTAAAATCCAGGTGCGTTTTCTGTTTGTTTTGACGTCTGCCAGGAGCTCATCTTCTCGTTTTTTAAGACCGTCCAGCTGGTCCTTGTACAGCTGTTTGGTGTGCCGGATGCGGCGGACCAGCTCATTATAGGCATCCTGGAATCCGTTATCGCTTCCGTCATTTTCCGCATAGTCATAGGAACCGCCGTTCCGGAAGGGTTTTTCCCTGGCGGCCTGCCGTTCTTCTTCCGTGATCTGTCCTGCTTTCAGTGATAATGCCATTTTTACGCCTCGACTTTTCCAGCTTTAAGCTTTTTATGTGCGAAGGCGAGTCATCAGGATACACATTTATGTGGTATCCTGTTTGACGAGCCCGCATCATCGAGTAGGGGGATTAAAT
>CACYDN010000313.1 GCA_902773185.1 uncultured Lachnospiraceae bacterium
CACACAGTCGAGCCCGTCATCTATGGGATCATCCGGATTGTCCTCTCCCTGGCCTTCTCCGCCTTCTCCCTGGCCTTCTCCACCCTGGTTCTGGCCATCTCCTTCTGCGCGGGCAGGAATTCCGGGCGCAATCAGAAGCGTGAAAATAAGCGCCGCCATCAGAATCCAGGCAACGCTCTTTCTTAGTAATACCTTTTGTCTCAATCGAGCAATCATCTTATTCGATTTTAACCTCCTTCAAATTGCAAACAGGGGCTATTGTCTTGCCTTTCATTGTAATAAATAAACGCCCCTGTCGCAACTGATTTATTAATTTTTACTCCGGGAAACACCGGAGAAGCTCGTTTACGTGGCCCTCCGTCAGTGCCTCCATGTTGTTCAGCAATATCACGTCGCTGACCTGATATTTGCTGATCAGATCGTTCACGTTTCCGCTATAGTACCGGTAATCCACAATGATCACGTTCTTATAATGATCTACCAGGAACGGTGCAAACGCATTCCCGTAGGATTCCTTCAGCAGGATGATGGATTGCCCGTTCGGAAGATTCGGATTTTCAATAATGGACAGCGGTTCATCCGCACCGATAAAGGTACAGTACTTCAGGTTGCTGTCGTAAGTGGACACATCGTTGATGACGGGCCAGGAAATCTCGTTGCCGTCCATATCCCAGTAAACCATATCATTGGTGGCCATGGGAACAAAGGCTTCCACGGTATCCGGATGGCTCCTCAGCGACTCTGACTGGTTGGATGCCGCATAGAAGGTTCCCAGGAAGTCCGTAAATTCTTTCTTTTCAAACTGATCCAGATTATTCTGGGCAATTCCCTTCTTCAGGCACCAGTCGGAATATGCATACCATGCACCGCGTGCCGTCCAGTGATGATCCGTACCAAAGTACAGGTACTCACTGTTATGGGATTTCATGGTATTCATCACATCCACCTTCTGCACATCATCGCTGATCATACTGAAGATGTACCGCATGGCCTCTGCCTGATTCGAACCGCCGAGCTGCTTCTGCACATCGTCGGAGAGGCATACGCCGAACGCTGTAGGTGCCAGAATTTCATAGAAATGTACCTGCTGGGGGATTCTGGCCCGCAGAGTATTTACCATGGATGCGTAATAATCCGCAATGTCCTTATCGAAATAGTAGACGTTGAAGCCCCGGCCGCCGGTGATGTAGATGTTTCCGGCCGCTTCGGGTTCCTCGGTAATGGTTCCGTCCTTTGCCGGCTCCGATGTCGTGGCCTGCTGGGTCGTATTTTCCGTAGACGCATTTGCGGTCGTCTGTCCCTCCGAGGTTGCCTCTGTGTTCTTACTCTCGGTCACGTTGCCGGAAATAACAGGTGCAACGGAGGACGGCGCATCGGGGATTTCATCGCCCTTGGCGGACGCGTCTCCGTGGAACTCGTCCTTCTTAATTCCATATGCCTTTTCCACGGCCGTATCGACCGAAAGCATCTTCTCCCGCAGGGGGTATGTGTCGGTATACCAGGAGGAAAGGCCTGTGAAGTAGCTGCCGTCCCAGAGGGTCTTCCAACTCATCTTCGGAAGCTCGGCCAGCTCACGCTTCTCGATCACGCTCCGCACGGGGCGCACGAGGAAGAGGCCGATCACAAGCGAGATGATCAGCAGAATCGAGCAAACGAGGTTCCTGTGGCCGCTCCACTTTTTGCGGTCCTTCTTCAGCATTTTCGTATATTCTTTTTTCTCAAATTCCTGTTCTGTCATATGATCATTCCTTTATTCAAGTTTTATCTACCTGCAGAAGCCTTGCAACAGTGATCGTTGCAGACTCAGCTCTCGCACTGCCGCGGTGCCCTAGCGGCCGTTCCGCAAAAAACGCTACACTCGCTAAGCTCTCACTTCGCAGTAAAACAGCTCGTGAATCGCTAAGCGCCGAGACCGCTTACGGTCTGCACCGACCACTGTTGCACGCCTTCTTTACGTTACTAACTCCCGAAACAAAGCAAAATGCCAATCTGTCAACAGAAGCAGCAATTTGCCAAAAAAATCATACATTTAGAAGGCGTTATACAGGAACGGCTGGTACGTACTTCCTGTCATGACGCAAAGGGAAAGGAAGAAAAGGATCACCGTGATCACCAGCTTGCAAAGGTAGATGGACGACAGCGGCTTTCTCTGATCGCGGAGTGTCCGTTCCACAAGCTTCCTGAGCTTCGGCATGAGCGGTGTACAGGCGATCACGGCCACGATCAGGAAGAATATATTGTTGGAAAATGTCACCTTCACAATGTGATTGTTCCAGCCGCCCTTGCCCAGGCCGACCATGCCGGCGAGCGCCCGGCGGAGCTGCCCGAATTTCTCAAAACGGAAAATAAGCCAGCCCACATTGAAGATGATGATCGTATAGATATGTCCGATGATGCGCGGGCAATTGGAATATCCCTTATCCTGCAGCATGTTTTCCAGACAGATAAACGCGAAGTAAAACAGACCCCAGATGATGAAATTCAGTGTGGCACCGTGCCAGATACCGGTCAGAAGCCATACACAGAGCAGGTTGATGGTCCGTCTCTGCTTGCCCAGCCGGTTGCCGCCCAGCGGGATATACACATAATCCTTGAAGAATGAACTCAGGGTGATGTGCCACTTCCGCCAGAATTCCTTCACGGAACGGGCCATATAGGGATAATCGAAGTTTTCGGGATACGTAAAGCCAAGCATGCGGCCCAGGCCGATGGCCATGTCGCAGTAGGCAGAGAAATCCAGATACATCTGCAGGGTAAAGCAGATCATGCCGAGCCAGATGCCCACTGTCGGCATATCCGCAACCGCTGCCGATTTCGGAAGAAGGTTTCCGGCCATCTCACCGGCATGATCCGCCAGAATCACCTTCTTGGCAAGA